>NZ_OZ060393.1:0-300000 GCF_964059135.1 Buchnera aphidicola (Symydobius americanus) | reverse complement strand
TACTTTTTGATGTTTATAATTTGAAAAATTTCTTGGATTCCATATATTAATACTAATAATTTTTTTTTTTATTGCTTTACTGGTAATTCCGTAATTTAATATTGCATTAAACATTTCTGGGAATATACTGATGATTCCAATCCACATATTTTTTAACTTTTAAGGTAATTATTTCATAATATATTATTGATGGTTGATATAAATTTTTTTATTTAAAATATCAATATTTTTAATAATTTTTTTTTGAATAAATGGGATTAGTATTGCATTTTTTTGGTATTTATTTTTTTTTATACTAAGTAAATCATTAATTTTTTCTCGAATAATATAATCTACTTTTCCTAAATATTTCTTATTTATTGTAAATACATCACAATTTATAATATCTTTCCAATAATATTCGTTTTTTTTTAAATCAGGTAATGTTTTTTCATCAATTGCAATTAATTTATTAGTAATTTTTTTAGCATCTTCTCTATTATTAATGTTATCAATTTTTATAATTATTGTATTATAATGTATTTTTTTTTTTAATATACTTATTTTTTTCCATCGATTATTTTTTTGTATAAAAAATTTATTATATTTTAAAATATTTTCTTTATTTTCAGTATAAGAAGTTAATTTATTCCATCCTAAAATTCCATAACAAGTTCCTATTTTTCCGATAATGATTGGTTTAATTAATTGATCCATATTTTAATATGATTATTTTTCTATTAGATTATTTTGTTTAATTAAATATTTTGTTCTATCAGACAATTTAGCTCCATTTTTAATCCAATATTGAATTCTATTAACATTAAAATGAATTTTCTTTGTTTGATCTTTGGTATTTGGATTAAAAAAACCAATTTGTTCAATAAATCTTCCATTTCTTGGGAATCTACTATCCGCTACAACTATTTTATAAAATGGTTTTTTCTTAGAACCTTGTAAAACTAATCTAATTTTTACCATATTTCCTCTGTTTGATAGATATTTTTACATTGTATAAAATATTAAAAAATTTTATATTTTAATATGTATTAAAATATATTTTTGATAATATTTTTAAAATTTTGTAATATTGTTCGTGTTCCCTTTTTTTTTATATGTTGCATCATTTTATTTGATTCATCAAACTTTCTTAATAATTGATTAACTTCTTGTACATTAGTTCCTGATCCATTAGCTATTCTTCTTTTTCTTGATCCTTTAATAATATTTGGATTATTTCTTTCATGTGGTGTCATTGAATTAATGATAGCTTCCATTTTTATTAAAAATTTTTTTTCTTGGTTTTTTGGCATTTGATAGTTGTTTGATAATTTCATAGGCAATTGTTTTATAATATTTTTTATACCTCCTATTTTAGACATCTGTATAATCTGTAATTTAAAATCATTTAAGTTAAATTTATATTGTTTTGTAATTTTTTCATTTATTTTTTTTATATCTTGACGATTGATTTTTTTATCGATTTTTTTTATAATAGATAAAACACTTTCCATTCCTAAAATACGAGAAACGATTTTTTTTGGTTCGAAAATTTTTAAATCATTAATTTTTTCTCCTATACCGATAAATTTAATGGGTTTTTTCACAATATAGTTTACTGAAAAAGCAGATCCACTTCTAGTATCACTATCTAATTTAGTTAAAATTATACCTGATATTGAAATAAATTGATTAAATACTTTTACTGTATGAAGTGCATCTTGTCCCATCATAGCATCTAATACAAATAAGATTTCTGTTGGTTTTATAATATTTTGAATATTTTTGATTTCATGCATCATATTATTATCAATATGTAATCGACCAGCTGTATCTAATATTAGAATATCATATAATTTATTTTTTGCTTCTTGTACAGCCTGCTTGCTAATTTCAATAGGATTACTATTTTGTTTTGGTTGAAAAAAATCAATATTTGATTTTTTTGATAAAATTTTTAATTGTTCTATTGCTGCCGGTCTATAAGTATCTGCAGAGCTAACTAAGATTTTTTTATTATGTTTAATTTTAAGAAATTTTCCTAATTTTCCTACAGTAGTTGTTTTTCCAGATCCTTGTAATCCAATAATTAAAAATATAGATATTTTTTTTTTGGAAAAAATAATATTATTTTTTTCTTTTCCCATAATAGATATTAATTCATTTTTAATAATTTTAATAAATTCCTGACCGGGAGTTAAACTATTATTAACATGTTTTCCAATTGCAAACTTTTTTACATTTTTTATAAATTTGTTAATTACTATTAATGGAACATCTGCTTCTAATAAAGTTATTCTAATTTCTCTTAAAGTATTTTGAATATTTTTTTCTGTAATTCTACCTTGACCAGAAATATTTTTAATTATTGATATAAATTTTTTTTTAATATTATTAAACATAATTATTACTCAATGATGATGATAATTATTATATTTTAATTTTATTCCTTAAATTTTGGAATACAATATTTTTATGTTGGATAACATCCTATAAATTTTATAGATATATTTTTTTCTTTTAATAAAAATAATATATTTTCTAGGGTTTTTTGTTTTAGAAATTTTTGAATTTCAATATAGCATGTTTCCTTTATAAAATTTTTATTAATATATTTTTTTGATTCGATTTTTAGAATCGATATTTTATTTATCTTAAATAATAGTAATATATTAGATAATTTATATTGTTTTTTAAGGATATTTATCATAAGTATTATTTTTGATGTCTTCATTGAAGCAGTATGAATTTTTTCATTAGTGAGCACGATAAAACGAGTTTGGTTGTTTTGATAATTAGCAATGTTTTTACGAATAGATTGTAATCCATGAATTATTCCAGTATTTTCATTACCGATTGCAGCAGTATTATTTTTTTTGCTTCGAGAAACTTTTTCAATTGCACATGAAGTACTTTCAGTATATTCCGTTTTCCAGTTTGGAAATTTTTCCATAAAATTTTTACATTGTTGGAATGGTTGACTATGGCTATAAACAATTTTTATATCTTCAATATATGTGCTTGGTTTTACTAGTAAGCAATGATTAATAGGAATTATTAATTCTTCTACGATATATAGATTGGTATTATATAGTAGATCATATACTTCTTGAATAAAACCAGAAGAACGATTTTCAATGGGGATAATTCCATAATTTGATTGTTTATTTTCTACTGCTTGAAAAATTTTATAGAAATTGGTATGTTCAATAATTTGAAAATTTTCATATTTTTTTTTTGCATATTGTGTAGCAGCAATATAAGAGTAAGATCCTTTAGGTCCAAGAATAGAAAATGTTGGTGTTTTTAAATATTCATATATATTGATATTTTTTTGTATTTTTTTTTGTATTATAACAGAATCCTGAATAATTCTTTCAAAGATTTCTTGGATATAATTTTTAGAAAGTAATTTTTTTTTTCCAAAAATAATTAATTTTTCAAGTAATTCTTTTTCCCTTTTTTTATCTCGAATAGGGTATTGATTAATAATTTTATTTTTTGCTATTTGAATTGCAATATTTCTTCTTTGAGATAATAAAATTAGTAATTTTTTATCAATAATATTAATTTTTTTTCTTAATTCAAGTAAAGTATTTTTAAGGTTCATATTTTTCTGTACCTAATAGAACGGTAAAGTTTTAAATATTATTTTTTATATTAATATACTTATTTATTTCTTTTTTTTTGATTTTAAATATATTTTTTTAAAATAATATGTTTTATATTTTGTTTAATTTGAAAATATTGATTGTATCATATTTATTGATCAAAGCGCTATTTAATTAATTTTTTGTAATTTAAAGAAATATATTGTGTTTAATATTTTAAATGTATTTTATATACTTAATATTTATTGATTTTAAGAATTTTAGGTGGTTATTATGAAAATTATTTCAAACGATTGTAATGATATTAAAAAAAAATGGTATTATGTAGATGCGACTGATAAAATCTTAGGAAGATTTGCTTCAAAGATAGCTTATTATTTAAAAGGAAAACATAAAACAAAATATACTCCTTATCTTGATTTTGGAGATTATATTATCGTTTTAAACGCTTCAAAAATTATAGTCACCGGTAATAAGAAACTAAAAAAATTTTATTATCGACATACTGGGTATGTTGGTGGTATAAAAAAAATATCTTTTCAAGAAATGTTATTGAATTTCCCTGAAAGAATTATTTCTCATGCTGTAAAAGGCATGTTACCAAAAGGTCCATTGGGACGAATAATATTTAGTAAATTGAAGGTTTATGCTTTTAATGAGCATAATCATTACGCTCAAAAACCCAAATTTTTAGATATATAATTTAGGTATATTATAAAATGATTAATTTTCAATATTATGCTACAGGTCGTCGTAAAAGTTCTTCTGCTCGTGTTTTTTTAAAAATAGGATTAGGTAATATTACAGTTAACAAAAGATCTTTTTTACAATATTTTCCTCTGGAAATTACTCGTATGGTGATTTTAAGTCCATTAAAATTAACTAATATGTTAGATAAAATAAATTTATATATTACAGTGAAAGGTGGTGGTACTTCTGGTCAAGCTGGAGCAATCCGACAAGGAATTACTCGTGTTTTAATAAAATACGATTCATTATTTAGATCAAGCTTAAGGGAAGCGGGTTTTGTTACTCGAGATTCTCGTAAAGTAGAAAGAAAAAAAATTGGACTTAAAAAATCTAGAAAAAAACCACAATTTTCAAAAAGATAACATTATATTCATTCATATATTTTTATATAATCCGGAATATTAGATTATCCGGATTTTAAATCATTAAAGATCAATTATATAAAAATGTTATATTTATTCATTTTTGAGATATTGAAATATTTTAACAGATAATTCATATGTTCCAATTTTATTTATTCCAGAAATAAAGAACATATTTGGCTTTTTTTTAATTTTTTTTTCTACACATGAAATTTTTTTTTTAATTTCTTTTGGTGTTAATTTATCAATTTTATTAAAAATTATCCATTGAATTTTATTATATAATTTCATGCTGTATGCTTTAAGTTCTGTTTCAATAATATTGATGTTTTTTAAAATAATATTAGTTTTAGGTGAAAAATCTACTAAATGTAATATTACATGACATCTTTCTAAATGTTTTAAAAAGTTTATACCTAAACCTAATCCTAAAGAAGCTCCTTTTATTATACCCGGAATATCTGCAATAATAAATTTTTTTTGATTATTTAAATAAACTGTTCCTAAATTTGGAATCAAAGTTGTAAAAGGATATTCTCCTATTTTTGGTTTAGCTTGAGAAATTGATTGTATTAATGTGGATTTCCCTGAATTAGGTAAACCTAATATTCCAACATCTGCAATAAGAATTAATTCTAACTTGATATCGCGACTTTCTCCTGGTTTTCCTAAAGTATTTTGATACGGGGTACGGTTTGTAGAAGATTTAAAACGAACATTTCCAATACCTTTATAACCACCCTTTGCTATTAATATTTTTTGGTTATTTTTTGTTAAATCTGAAATAATTTCACTGGTTTCTAATGAGATTATTCTAGTACCGAGAGGTACTTTTAGAATAATATCTTTTCCATTTTTTCCAGATCGATTTTTTGATTTTCCATGCTCTCCATTTTGAGCAATAATATATTTTTTAAATCTATAATCAATTAATGTATTTAAATTTTGATCGGTTTGTATCCAGATATTTCCTCCATTACCTCCGTTTCCACCATCTGGTCCACCTTTAGGGATATACTTTTCTCTTCTAAAGTGAATGCATCCATTACCTCCGTTTCCACCTATAACACGAATATTAATTTGATCTAGAAATTTCATAATACTTAGGTCTCACGATATTTTTTTATATAGCAATTAATACTAAGTAATATTATTACATTTTATTATATAATGAATTATTAATATTTAATTAATTTATTTTATTATTTAAGAATAATAATATATCTTATTGGTATATCATAATATAAAAATGATTTATTTAAATAATACTAATGTATTTTTTTTGTTTTAATCCTTTAATTTCGAATTTTACTTTTCCTGATTTTGTTGCAAATATTGTATGGTCTTTTCCTATTTTTACATTATTTCCAGGATGAAATTTTGTTCCTCTTTGTCTAATAATAATTGATCCTGATTTAATTTGTTCTCCCCCAAAATGTTTAATCCCTAATCTTTTAGATCTTGAATCTCTTCCATTTCTTGTTGAACCACCTGCTTTTTTATGCGCCATACGTTCTCCTTTGTATTTTTATGTTGTAGAGTGTTGAATACTTATAATTTTTATATCTGTAAAATTTTGTCTGTGTCCTTGTGTTTTTTTATAATGTTTTCTGCGATTGAATTTAATGATTTTTATTTTTTTATTTTTTCCATGTTGTATAATATCTCCTAAAACAAAAGAATTTAATATTTTTGGTTTTCCAATTTGGATATTATTATTATCTACTATCATCAAAATATTATGAAATTTAATTTGTTTTCCTTGGTTGAGATTAATTTTCTCTAAACGAATAGTTTGACCGATTTTGGCTTGGTATTGTTTTCCGCCATTAGAAAATATTGCATACATACATTATATTCCTCTGTTTAATCTTACACATTTTTCATTTAATTAACTTATTGTAACACGATATATCTATTTATTATCCTTCTTTTATTAATATAATATTTTATAAAAATTATATTAATTACATCTTAATTTAATTTAATCAATTTACAAAAAAATTACCCTTTTTTTTCTCCCATTCTTTTAGTGTAAAAGTATAAATCGAGATCGCATGAATTTTTTTTTTCATAATATATTTTGTAATTGGTTTATAAATAATTTGTTGTTTTTGAACATTATTCATACCAATAAATATATTTCCTATAGCAATAATTTTTATATGATTTAAGTCACCTATGATATATATATTATTTAATTCTACTGCTTTTTTTATGCAAGATTCTATTTCTAAAGTATTCATATTTCAACCAATTAAAAGATTTTAAATTATTATAGATAAATTATTTGATTTTTTTTATATCAATATTTTTTTATTTTAGAATGACATGTTTGATATTTTAGTGGTTTATTTTTAATTTGAGATTGTTAAATATATTTAATTATATAGAGTATTGTATTATTTTCGATAATATATGTCTATTATATTTATATGTTTTAATTATATTTGTAGGATTTTATTTATGTTTAAAACCCCAATTACCTTATCAGGTTTCAAAAAACTTCAAAAAGAATTACATCAACTTATAAGATATAAAAGACCGGAAATTATTTCTGAGATTTCAAAAGCTAGAAAACATGGTGATTTAAAAGAAAATGCTGAATATCATGCAGCAAGGGAACAACAGGCGTTTTATGAAAGAAAAATTAAAAATATTGAGTTAAAATTAAATTCAGTTCAAATTATTGATATTAAAAATATTCCATTTAACGGAAAAGTAATATTTGGTTCCACTGTTAGTATATTAAATATAGATACTAATAAATTTTTAGAGGTTCGTATTGTAGGAGATGATGAAGCTGATTTTAAAAATCACTTAATTTCAATTAATTCCCCTTTAGCTCGAGGTTTAATTGGAACCATGGAATCTGATATTGTTTCAATAGAAACTCCATCAGGCTTAGTAAATTATAAAGTATTATGTGTTAAATATATTTAATATTTCATATTTTATTATTCAATAATATTTTTTAATATTCATATCAATATTTAATTTTAAGATTTTCGTTTTAAAATATAAATATTATTATTTTTTAATTTATTTTACAAGTATGAAAAAAAAACGATCTTATAGTTCAAATCGTTGGTTATCGGAGCATTTTCGTGATGTTTATGTGAAACATACTCATTTGTGTGGAATTCGTTCTCGAGCCTGGTTTAAGTTGGATCAAATTAATTTAAAATACAATATATTTAAACGAAGTGCATATGTTTTAGATTTAGGTTCTTCTCCTGGAAGTTGGTCACAATATGCAATTAAAAAAATTGGAAATAAAGGATTAGTTATAGCCTGTGACATCAATCCTATGATTAAAATAAAAGGAGTATTTTTTTTACATGGTGATATCACGAAACCAGAAGTATTTCAATCTTTATTAGATATTTTAAAATCTCGTAAAATTGATTTAGTTATGTCGGATATGTCTCCCAATATTACAGGAATATCTTCAATTGATATACCTAATGCTTTTTCTTTATCGAATTTTGCGCTTAATATTACTTTAAAAATATTGTCAAATACAGGTGTTTTTTTAATTAAAATTTTTCAAGGAGAGAAATTCAAAAATTATTTAAATAAAATACGTTCTATTTTTAAAATAGTAAAAATTTGTAAACCTCATGCTTCTCGAAATCGTTCGCGTGAATTATTTATATTAGCAATGAATAAAAAAAATAATTTTTAAGTGTTTTTTAATAATTATAACAATGATGAGGTTAATCTTTTGAATGAAATATCTAAAAGTTTTATTTTTTGGTTAATAACAATCTTTTTTTTTATACTTATATGTTTTGGTATTCATGTAATTGATAAAAAAAATCATAATATTGATTATACTACATTTATATCTTCTATAAATAAAAACGAAATTAAAGAAATTTATGTAGATGGTAGTTTAATTGATATTATTAAAAAAGACAAAAGTACATATACTACTTATATTCCATTACATGATAGCAAATTACTGAATCAATTATTATCACATGGCATTACTGTTACTGGTCGTGCTCCAAAAGAAACAAATATTTTATTATCTATTTTTATTTCTTGGTTTCCAACCATGTTATTAATTGGGATATGGGTTTATTTGCTTAATCATGTAAAAAAAAATCACCTTAAGAATTCTAATTCTTTTGGGAAGAGTAAAATGCACATATTTTCTGAAAATCCAATTAAAACTACTTTTGCTGATGTTGCTGGGTGTAATGAGGCTAAAGAAGAAGTTAGGGAATTAGTTGAATATCTTAAAGAACCTAAACGATTTGAAAAATTAGGGTGTAAAATTCCAAAAGGAATCTTAATGATTGGTCCCCCAGGAACTGGTAAAACTTTATTAGCAAAAGCTATTGCAGGAGAAGCAAAAGTATCATTTTTAACATTATCAGGTTCAGATTTTGTTGAAATGTTTGTAGGCTTAGGAGCATCTAGAGTGAGAGATGTATTTGATCATGCTAGAAAATCAGCACCTTGTATAATCTTTATTGATGAAATTGATGCTGTTGGTCGTCAAAGGAGTAGTGCTTTAGGAGGTGGAAATGACGAGCGAGAACAAACTTTAAATCAAATGTTAGTTGAAATGGATGGATTTGAAGGTAATGAGGGAATTATATTAATCGCTGCAACAAACAGACCTGATGTTTTAGATCCTGCTTTATTAAGACCTGGTAGGTTTGATCGTCAAGTGATAGTTTCACTTCCGGATATTAGGGGTAGAGAAAAAATTTTAAAAGTACATATGAAAAATATTCCTGTTTCACCTGATGTAGATCCTATGATTATTGCTCGAGGAACTCCTGGTTTTTCTGGAGCTGATTTATCTAATTTAGTGAATGAGTCTGCTTTATTTGCAGCAAGATCAAACCATCAAATTGTTTCTATGTCAGATTTTGAAAAAGCGAAAGATAAAATGATTATTGGGTCTGAAAGACGTTCTATGATTATGACTGAAACCCAAAAAGAATTAACTGCATATCATGAGTCAGGTCATGTAATTATTGGAAGGTTAGTTCCAGAACATGATCCGGCACATAAAGTAACCATAGTTCCAAGAGGTCTTGCTTTAGGAGTAACAATTTTTTTACCAGAATTTGATGCTGTTAGTATCAGTAGAGAAAAATTAGAAAGTCAAATATCAACTTTATATGGCGGTCGATTAGCAGAAGAAATTATTTATGGACCCTATAAAGTATCTACCGGAGCAATGAATGATATTAAAGTAGCAACTCGAATAGCACGTAATATGATAACTAAATGGGGTTTTTCAGAAAAGCTTGGTCCATTATTGTATTCTGATGATGATGAAAATAAACTATTTTTTAGTCAATCTGTATACGCAAGCTATTTATCTAATGAAACATCTAGAATTATTGATGAAGAAGTCAAATTATTAATTCAAAAAAATTATAATCGAGCTAAAAAATTGTTACATGAAAATTTAGATATTTTGCATGCTATGAAAGATGCGTTAATGAAATATGAAACTATTGATTCTAATCAAATTAATGATTTAATGTCTAGAAAAACAATTAAAGATCCCATAGGTTGGGAATTAAATATTAATTAGTTTTTTTAAAATTATTTTCCTTAAAATTATAATTTTTTATATAATTATTTTATTAAAAAAAAAGATTTTTTAAAAAATATTTATATATTTTAAAATTTTAAATATCATATATTAATTATTTTAATTCCATTAGCATATTATAATACAATTATGTATAATATAATTTTATTTTTATTTGTTTTTATTTCATGTTCTTTAATTTTTTTAATTGTATGCAATTCAGAAAGAAATAATAATTTATCTTATTCTTTAAATAATCATCATTTGCAATCGTTAAATAAATCTATTTTTAAAAATACTTTAATTTATAAGATAAAAAACATTTTTGCAGCATGTTTTTTGATTTTGTGTTTTTTAATATCCATTTTAAACAGTCATAGAGTTTAATAATATTAAATTATTTTTTTTTTTTTTTTGATAAAATTAAAAATATTTAAAAAATTTTCATTAATTGTTTAAATATATGAAATATTTTATATTATTTAAAACATAATAAATTATTTTAATGATAATTATATAAGATTATTTTGCATTATTTTGAATATTTTATTGTGTTATTTAACTTTATTATTATACCGAGATGGTGAAAATAGGTAAACACGCTACTTTGAGGGGGTAGTGCTATTGATTATAGCTTATGGGTTCAAATCCCATTCTCGGTATAAAATATTTTCAAAATATCATTAATTAATTTTTATTTTTATAAATTATGATTTTATTATTTTTAGAATTATTTTTTTTCGATTTGATATATGTATTTTTTTGTATTGATATTTTTTATATTTTAGTGTTTTGAGGTTATTAATGAATAAAGAAATTTTATTTCTTGTAAAGTCTATTTCTGATAAAGAATTATTATCTCAAGAAAAAATTTTTGAAGTTTTAGAAAACGCATTGTCTATTTCTATTAAATGTAAGTATTCGTATTTTAAGGATATTCGATTATTTATTAATAAAATAAATGGTGATTTTAATGTTTTTCGTCGTTGGATGGTCGTTTCAAAAGTTATTCAACCAGATCGACAAATAGCTTTTAAAAAAGCAAAAATCCAAAAAAAAAAAATAAAATTAAATGATTTCATACAAGATCAAATCACTTCAATAACCCTACATCACATAAATACTAAAGAAGCTAAAAAAATTATTTTTAAAAAAGTTCAAGAAGAAAAACAGTTAATCATGCTTGATGAATTTTATAATCAGAAAGGTCAAATTATTATAGGTACAGTCAAGTTAATTAAAAATACATATATTATTTTATTGGTGAGAGAATTTGTAGAAGCTGTTATATATAGATCAGATATGTTATCAATCAGAAATATTAGGATTGGTGATAAAGTAAAAGGAGTGTTATGTGCGGTGTATTTCATGATTGATCATATAAAACTATTACTTAGTCAATCAAATTCTCGAATGTTATTAGCATTACTTAATATTGAAATACCAGAAGTTAAAGAAGGTTTAATTAAAATTAAATCTATTGCTCGTGATCCTGGTTATCGTTCAAAAATTGCAGTTGAATCTATTGATAATGGAATTGATCCAGTTGGTGCTTGCATTGGTTTGAGAGGTAATAGAATTCGATCAATTTCTAATACATTACAAGGTGAACGAATAGATATTATTTTATGGGATAATAATCTTTCTAAGTTTGCTATGAATGTGATTGCACCAGCTGATATTCATGATCTTGTAATTCATAAAAATAATCATTTCATAGATATATTTGTTGATTCCGAAAACATATCTCAATTAATTGGGAAAAATGGCCAAAATGTTCGTTTAGCTTCTCAATTACTTGGTTGGTCGTTAAATATTATTATTGTAGATATTATGGGTGAAGATCAAAAATCTACGTATCATTTTCATAATGTATTTATAAAATATTTTAATTTTAATAGAAAGATTATAACTTCTTTAATTCAATTTGGGTTATCTTCATTAAAAGATTTAATGTATATTTCGTATTCTGATTTATTAAATATTCCAGGAATAGATAGAAAAACAGCACATTTTATTAAAACAACAACTAATATTTTTTTTTCGAATAATCTTAAAAATAAAAAATATTATAACGTGATTGGTTAAAATTATTGTTTTTATAATATAAAATTAATTAAGTTATTTTATTTAAAATTTTATAAATATAAATATTTAAAAATTTTATTGATTTTACAGTAGATTATTGGTTGTAATATTTATTTATTAAATAATTAATTAAATTTATATAAGGTGAGATCATGAAAGAAATTAATTTAAGATATTTAATTTTTAAAATGTTATTTTATCAAATACCATTTTTAAAGAAAATATTTTTTGTAATTATTAGTAGAAATTATAGTAATAATTATAAAATAATAATTATTAAATTATTATGTATTTTACAATGTTCAAATAAAATTAATTCTTTTTTATCTTCTGAATTTTTTGTTAAAGATTCTATTTCAAATAATCATGTTAAAAAATTTTTACATGTAACTAAAAAAGATAATGAAAAAAAGAAATTGATTGAAAAAAATAAGTACTCTAATATTAAAAATATTAAATATACAAATTATCAAAATAAATTAAAATATTATGATAACACTAAAGAGACTGAAATTCCGAAAATTCGTTTGCGTAAAAAAAAACATGTTCTTTATAATAAAAGAGGTAGTGTTTTACAACAAAATTTTACTAAACCTTCTAATTTTATTTCAAGAGAAATTATTCTTAATAAGACTATTACAATATTAGAATTATCTAATAAACTTTCAATAAAAGTATCTGAATTAATAAAAAGAATGATACGCATGGGTGTTGTAGTTACTATAAATCAAGTTATTGATCATGAAACAGCACAATTAGTAATAGAAGAAATGGGACATAAGGTAATTTTACGTAATGATAATAAATTAGAAGATTCAATAATTAATTATCGTAATATCGAAAATCAAAAATATACTAAACAAACTAGGCCGCCTATTGTAACTATTATGGGTCATGTTGATCACGGTAAAACTTCTTTATTAGATTATATTCGTTCTACTCGTATTGCTTTAAACGAATCTGGAGGAATTACACAACACATTGGTGCTTATCATGTTAAAAACAATAATAGAGTGATAACTTTTCTAGATACCCCTGGACATGCTGCTTTTACTTCAATGAGAGCCCGAGGAGTACAGATTACAGATATTGTAATATTAGTTGTTGCAGCAGATGATGGTGTTAAACCTCAAACAATTGAAGCTATTCAACATGTTCAAGCTGCTAATGTTTCATTAATTGTAGCAATTAATAAAATTGATAAATTAGATTCTAATCCTGAAAACGTCAAAAAAGAATTAATGAAACATGATATTATTCCAGAAGAATGGGGTGGTAAACATGTATTTGTTACCATTTCCTCAAAAACAGGTCAAGGAATTAATGATTTATTAAACGCGATATTATTAGAATCTGAATTATTAGAATTAACTACTACATATTCTGGTATGGCTTCTGGTGTAGTTATTGAATCTTTTTTAGATAGTAGTAAAGGTCCAATAGCTACTATTTTAATTAAAGAAGGTAGTTTAAAGAAAGGGGATATTATTTTATGTGGCTTTGAATATGGCAAGATTCGTTTAATTCTTGATGCGTTTGGAAAAGAATTACAAATTGCTGAACCTGCTATTCCAGTACAAATATTAGGATTATCAGGCATTCCTATTAGTGGAGATATATTTAATGTTGTAACAACCGAAAAACAAGCACGAGAAGTTGCTTTATATAGAAAAAAAAGGTCTAGAGAAGATAAATTTTTGACTTATAAAACATCTAATATTGAAAACATGTTTCAGGATTTACAAAATGAATCGAATTCTAAACTTAATTTAATTTTAAAAGCTGATGCTCAAGGTTCTTTAGAAGCAATTGTTCATACAGTACAATCTTTATCTATTCCATCTATAGAAATAAAAATTATTAGTTCCAATGTTGGAGATATTACTGAAACTGATGTTTCTTTAGCTATAGCTTCTCGGGCTAAAATTATTGGTTTTAACGTAAAATCTAATTATTTAGCAAAGCAGATGATTCAGAAAGAGAAAGTTAGTACATATTATTATACAGTAATATATGATATTATAAAGGCTATAAAATCATCTATGAAAAACATGATTTCTCCTGCGTATCAAGTAAAACACGTTGGAAAAGCAGAAGTTCGTAATATTTTTAAAACTTCTAAATGTTCTGTCATTGCTGGAGTAATGGTTATAGACGGAATAATTAAGCGTACTAATCCAGTTAAAGTTCTACGCGGAAATAATATAATACATGAGGGTGAATTAGATTCATTAAGGAGATTTAAAGAAAATGTCAAAGAAGTGAGTAGCGGTAAAGAATGTGGAATTGGAATAAAAAAATATCATGATATTTGTGTTGGTGATATTATTGAATCATTTGAAAATACTCAAATATAGCGTGTTTTAAAATTTATTTTATGTATTTATTTTATTTAATTACTTTTAACAATATTTTTTAAATTTTATGAAATACCCTCAATTGAATCAAAAAAAAAATTTTACACGTGCTATTCGTGTTTCGCAGGAATTAAAAAAAGAAATATCAATTATTTTAATGCGATATATTAAAGATCCTAGAATTAATTTTTTAGTTACAATTTCTATGGTACGTGTATCTCGTGATTTATCCTGTGCAAAAATATTTTTTAGTTATTTAGAACAGTATAGTAATGCAAAAAATTTTTTTAATAGTAAATATAAAATTTCTGAAATATTAAATATATTACAGAATTCTTCTAATTATATACGAAAATTATTGTATCAAAGATTTAATTTACGAAAAATTCCAATTTTATATTTTTATCATGATAGTTCTTTACTTACTGGAATGAAAATTTCTAATATAATTAAATCTTCTTTAAAAAATAATAAGAATAATAAAACAACTTCAAAAAGCTTATAAAATGCATATTTTAAAAAAAAAATATTCATGGTGTATTGTTATTAGACAAACCCCAAGGCATATCTTCCAATCAGGCATTACAAAAAATTAAAAAAATTTTTAGAGCTCATAAAGCTGGCTATATAGGTACATTAGATCCATTAGCAACAGGCATTTTACCTATTTGTTTTGGTGAAGCAACTAAATTATCAAATTATTTAACAAATTCAATAAAGTCATATCATGTGATTGGCAAATTAGGTCAAGTTACTTCTACTTATGATTCTGAAGGATCTATTGTAGAAACTCATTCAATTAATTTTACCCAAATTGAATTTTATAATGCTTTACAGAATTTTCAAGGTAAAATTATTCAATTTCCTCCAGTTTATTCAGCAATTAAATATCAAGGTTTGCCATTATATAAATATGCTCGGAAAAATATTTCTGTTCCTAAAATTCAAAGAACAGTATTTATATATCATATTAATTGTATTCAGTTTAATAACGAAATAGTTGAATTGGAAATTACTTGTTCGAAAGGAACGTATATTCGTACATTAATTCATGATTTAGGAAAATTGTTAAAATGTGGAGCACATGTAATTTTTTTAAGGAGATTAATGGTTGGTATATATCATGTTTCAAAGGCTATAAATTTCATGAATTTATATAAGTTACGTCAATTTTCTGATGCGTTAGATAATAATAACATTATGTTCAATTTATTATTATCGTTAAAGGATATTTTTTTTACATTACCTGAAATTAAAATTGATTCTTTATCTACACTCTATCAAAAACAAAAATTTTGTCCAATTCCTCTAACACGAAATAGTTTTGTAAGAATTACTATTAAAGAAAATAAAAAAATATTTATAATAGGTATGGTTGGAAATTTAGGAGAGTTAATTTCATATAAATTATTAAATATTTAATTTATATATTTTAAGTTGTTTTATTTCATTTAAGGTTGGTGTTGTTGTATGAAAGCGTTTAATAGGAAAGATATTATTTTAAAATACGGACAGTATGTAGAGAATAGTGGTATTTCTTCAGTACAAATAGCATTACTAAGTTATAAGATTAATTATTTAAAACAGCATTTTGATACTCATAAACATGATTTTTCTAGCAAACGCGGTTTATTAAGAATGGTATCGCGTAGACGAAAATTATTAGATTATTTAAAAACTAAAAATTTACCTCAATATAATATTTTAATTCAGGATTTAGGATTGCGTCGTTAAAATATTATAAATTTCTAAAATTTTTTCTTATATTTTAAATATTTGATGAATATGAAATAGTTTATAATAAAGGGCTATATTAGCCCTTTTTTGTGATATGATATTCTTATCAAAATAATATTAAAATGCTATTTATTTTATAAATAGTGATTATTAACTTAGGTGAATTAATATTAAGATTTTAATATATAATATAAAATTTTTAATGTAAGTCAAGGATGTGATTTTGTTAAATTCAATTATTCGAAAATTTCAATATGGTCGACATACGGTTACTTTAGAAACTGGAATGGTTGCACGTCAAGCAACATCAGCTGTTATGGTAACTATGGATGATACTTCTGTATTAGTTACTGCTGTTGTAAATAAAACATCAGCTACTGGTCAAAAATTTTTTCCTCTTACTATTAATTATCAAGAAAGAACTTATGCTGCAGGTCGTATTCCTGGTGGTTTTTTTCGTAGAGAAGGGCGACCGAGTGAAAATGAAATTCTTATTTCAAGATTAATTGATCGTCCTATTCGTCCGTTATTTTTGAAAGATTTTTTTCATGAAGTACAGATTATTGCTACTGTTGTCTCTGTAAATTCGCAAATTAATCCTGATATTGTTGCTATTATTGGAGCGTCAGTAGTATTAAAATTATCTGGTGTTCCATTTTTAGGTCCAATTGGAGCTGCTAGAGTAGGTTATATTAAAAATGAATATATTTTAAATCCTACAGTAGAAGATATGCAAGATACTGAATTGGATTTAATTGTTTCTGGTACCAAAAATGCTATTTTAATGGTAGAAGCAGAAGTATCATTATTAAATGAAAAACAAGTTTTAGATGCAATTTTATTTGGACATCAACAACAACAAGTTTTAATTGACAATATTATTCTATTTTGTAGTGATGTAGGTATAAAATCCTGGAATTATATTCCATACAATATTAGAAATCATCAGTTTTTTTACAAAATTTTAGAATTATCTCATCCTAAAATTATTCAAGCATATTGTATTTTTGAGAAAAAAAAACGTTCTGAACAATTAGAGATAATTAAGAATGATATTTTTAAACAATTACAAGATAAAGGTATAATTTTAGAAGAATATGAATTTCAGGATATTTTATATGAGATTGAAAAAATTATTGTCAGAGAAAAAATTTTACGTGACAAATGTCATATTGATGGTCGAAAACCAAGTGTTATTAGACCTTTAGATATTCGTATTGGAATATTACCTCGTGTTCACGGATCTTCTCTGTTTACTCGAGGTGAAACTCAGTCTTTGGTATCAGCCACCCTAGGAACATCCCGTGATGCTCAAAATTTAGATGAATTATTAGGAGATCGGGTAGATAATTTTTTATTTCATTATAATTTTCCTCCTTATTCTATTGGAGAAATTGGTGTAGTAGGTTCTCCTAAAAGAAGAGAAATTGGACATGGTCGTTTAGCTAAAAGAAGTTTATTAGCAATTATGCCCAAATTATCTGAATTTCCATATACTGTTCGGGTAGTCTCGGAAATTACTGAATCTAATGGTTCTTCTTCTATGGCTTCTGTATGTGGTGCTTCTTTAGCATTAATGGATGCTGGAGTTCCTATTAAATCACATATTGCTGGAATTGCTATGGGTTTGATAAAAGAAGGAGAAGATTATATTATTTTGTCTGATATTATTGGAGATGAAGATTATTTAGGGGATATGGATTTTAAGGTAGCTGGTAATGAAATTGGAATTACTGCATTACAAATGGATATGAAGATAGAAGGTATTACAAATGTAATTTTAAAACATGCTTTATATGAAGCAAGAAAAGCAAGAATATATATTTTAAATAAAATGAAAAAAATTCTTGATATTCCAAGAAAAAAAATTTCAAAATTTGCTCCTAGAATTCATATTATTAAAATTAATCCCTTAAAAATTAAAGATGTTATTGGGAAAGGTGGTTCTGTAATTCGTATGCTTACTGAAGAAACTGGTACAGTAATTGAAATTCAGGATGATGGGACTGTTAAAATTTCTGCTACTATGGAAAGAAATGCTAGACATGCAATTCAACGTATTGAAGAAATTACTGAAGAAATTCAGGTAGGAAAGATATATCAAGGGAAAGTAATTCGTATTACAGATTTTGGTGCATTTGTTTCTATTGGTATTGGAAAAGAGGGTTTAGTACATATTTCACAAATTTCTAACAAACGAGTTGAGAATGTAACAGATTATTTAAAATTAGAGCAAATAGTTTCTGTAAAGGTTTTGGAAATTGATCGTCAGGGTCGTTTACGACTTAGTATAAAAGAAGTAGAAAAATTTAAACATATATAAATAATAATCTTAATTATTGTATTGTTTTGAATTTATATATTAATATTTTTATGAAATGATTTATTTTGCCGGTTAGCATGTTTTATATGAAAATATTAAATTTTTCATAATAATTTATGTAAACTGGCTTTTATTATTATGAGAGGTACATGCATTATATGATTCAAATTAAAAATATATTTTCTTCGTTCGGTTTGAATCCGTTAATTGTAAAAGCATTACAAGAAATGGGTTATGTCAAACCTTCTCCTATTCAAAAAGCGTGTATTCCATATTTATTATCAGGGAAAGATGTGTTAGGAATGGCACAAACTGGTAGTGGTAAAACTGCTGCTTTTTCATTACCTTTATTAAATAATGTTATTTTAAATTTGAAATTTCCACAGGTTTTAGTTTTAGCACCAACAAGAGAATTAGCTGTTCAAGTGGCTGAATCGTTTTCAGAATTTTCAAAATATATTACAGGAATTAAAGTTTTACCATTATATGGTGGACAAAGATACGAAGTACAATTAAAAGCTTTACGAAAAGGTCCTCAAATTGTAGTAGGTACTCCTGGACGATTATTAGATCATTTAAGAAGAGGAACTTTAAATTTATCACATTTAAAGGGATTGGTATTAGATGAAGCTGATGAAATGTTACGTATGGGTTTTATAGAAGATGTAGAAAATATTTTATCAGAAATACCCATTGATCATCAGACAGCTCTATTTTCTGCTACTATGCCTGAAGTTATTCGTCGAATTTCGAAAAGGTTCATGAAAAACCCTAAAGAAGTTAAAATACAATCTAATATTATGACACGACCAAATATTAAACAAACCTATTGGATAGTACGGGGTAGAAAGACTGATGGTTTAATACGTTTTTTGGAATCAGAAGATTTTTCGGCGACTATTATTTTTGTTCGTACTAAAAGCGCTACTTTAGAAGTATCTGAAACTTTAGAGAAGAATGGATATAATAGTGCAGCACTAAATGGTGATATGAATCAAACATTAAGAGAACAAACTTTAGAGCGATTAAAAAATGGAAGATTAGATATTTTAATTGCAACCGATGTAGCTGCTAGAGGATTAGATGTCGATCGTATTAGTTTTGTTATTAATTATGATATTCCTATGGATGCAGAATCTTATATTCATCGTATCGGTCGTACTGGTCGTGCTGGACGTACTGGTCGTGCTTTATTATTTGTTGAATTTCGAGAAAAACGACTATTAAAAAATATTCAAAGAATTATGAAACAACCTATTTTAGAAGTGATGCTTCCTAATATTGAATTATTAAGTAAATATCGATTAGAAAAATTTTCTAAAAGAGTACTTGAACATTTAAAGAGCAAGGATTTAGATAAATATTCTGAATTATTATTAAAAATTAATCCCAATAAAGAATTCACAATAGAAAAAATAGCTGCTGCTTTATTAAAAATGGCAGAGGGGGAACGTTCATTAATTATTCCTAAAGATTCTGCAATCAATATATCTCAAAGATATTATCAGCGTGATTTTAAAAAAAAATCAATTTATTTAAATTCTGTCATTCAAAAAAAAGAACATATTAAAAAGGGTTCATATTCTATAGAAAAATATAATAAGTCTAAATTATCTATGGATATCTATCGTATTGAAGTGGGTAGTAATGATGGTATAGAAGTTCGTCATATAGTTGGAGCAATTGCTAATGAGGGTAATATTCATAGTCGAAATATTGGTAACATTAAAATATTTCCAGGATATTCTGTTCTTGAATTGTCTAAAAATATTACCAAAAATGTTTTAAAAAACTTAACTCATACTCGTATTTTAAATAAACCAATCAAATTAAAATTATATAATATGTATAAATCATCGTTAAATAAAAATCATGTAATATCCAAATTACCTCATGATGTTAAAGGAATTATTCGTTCAAAAAAAAAATATCATGTAAAAACATATAATTAAAATTATTTAAAATAACATTTCGAATATATTTTAGTGGTATATATTTCAAATATATTGATATTATGCCACTTTGTGGCATATGTGGGTGATTATTCTTTATAGTTAATAAATTTTTAATTTTTCTATATTAGTTAAAGTACTTATTAGTATTGCTTTAATTGTATGTAATCTATTTTCTGCTTGTTGAAAAATAATACGATTATATTTATCAAAAATTTCATTAGTGATTTCTATACCATCATTAAATTGGTATAAATTAGAAATTTTTTTTCCTATTTTTGTATTTTTATCATGTAGTGCTGGTAAACAATGTAGAATTTTTACTTTAGGATTTTGTGCAATTTGAATAATTTTCTTATTAACTTGATATTTTCTTAATAATTCAATCTTTTTTTTCCATGCATCTTCTGTTTCTCCCATAGAGACCCAGACATCAGTATAGATAAAATCAGATTGATATATTCCTTGATTAATATTTTCAGTACAAATAATATTATTGCTCTTTATGTATTTATTGAGTATTTTTTGATCTGGCCAATATTTTTTTGGAGCAATAAGGTTTAATTGAAATCCCATAATTCCTGCTAATTCTACTAAACTATTTCCAATATTATTAGAAGCATCACCTAAATAAGAACAAATTATTTCAGATATATTTTTATTTCTTGAAAATTCTATCATAGTTAATAAATCTGCAATTAATTGAGTGGGGTGATATTTATTAGTTAATCCATTCCAAACTGGAACACTAGCATATTTCGATAAGATTTTGATAACATTATGATCATTTCCCCGATACTGAATACCATCATACATTTTACTTAAAATTTTAGCGGTATCAATAATAGACTCTTTATATCCGAGATGCATATTTCCTGGTCCAAAATAACTAGAATATGCTCCCTGTTCAATAGCGGCAATTTCAAATGCACATCTCGTTCGTGTAGATTCTTGTTCAAAAATTAATGCAATTTTTTTATTTTTTAAATATTGAATTTCCTGTTGATTATTTCGATTTTTTTTTAAATATAAAGATAATTCAATAATTTTTTGAATTTCATGTTTATTAAAATTCGATATTTTTATTATATGTTTTTTAAATAAACTTTTCATTATGTAATCTCCTAAGATTTTTATATTTATTTAAAGTAATATAACTATATTAATATGATATATAATATTATGTATTAGTTTAATTATTAATTAAATTAAATTTTATGATATATTTCATAAATTTTATTTTAATAAGATATTTTTAAAAATTATGTAAATAGTATTTTATTAAAATATAATTTGAATTAATAATAATTATATTATTATGACATTTTTTTAAAATATTAGAATTTATATAAAATATATCAAGATATATCTGAAATGAATTAAAATTTTACCTGTTTTATTAATTTTATTTAAGAAAGAATATGAAAAAAAAATATAATCCTAAAGAAATTGAAGAATCAATATATCGCATGTGGAAGGAAAATGGTTATTTTAAACCGAATAATAATATCAAAAAAAAATCATTTTGTATTATTATGCCTCCTCCAAATATTACTGGTATATTACACATGGGGCATGCTTTTCAACATACTATTATGGATATTTTAATTCGATATCATCGTATGCAAGGAGACAATACTTTATGGCAGATTGGTTTTGACCATGCCGGTATTGCTACCCAGATGGTGGTTTCAAAACATATTAAATTAAAACATAATATTAATTTAAATTCTTTTGGTAGAAAAAATTTTATTAAAAAATGTTGGGAATGGAAAAATATATCAATTAATCAAATTAATTATCAAATGCAACGTTTAGGAAATTCAGTTGACTGGTCTAGAGAAAGATTTACTTTAGATCCTATATCTTCTAGAGGTGTTAAAAAAGTTTTTATAGATTTATATAATCATAATTTAATTTATCGTAAAAAAAAATTATCAAATTGGGATACTAAATTAAGAACAGTTATTTCTGATTTAGAATTAGATTATCAGGTTGTTAAAGGAAATGTTTGGTATATTCGATATCCTATATTAGATTATGTAAATAATTCTAATATTCAAAAATATTTAACTGTTGCTACTACTAGGCCTGAAACTTTATTGGGAGATACTGCTGTTGCAGTGAATCCTATTGATAAAAGATATATTTCTTTAATTGGAAAATATGTTCAAGTTCCTTTAGTAAATCGAATTATTCCTATTATATCTGATCAATATGTTGATATGAATAAAGGAACTGGTTGTGTAAAAATTACTCCCGCTCATGATTTTAATGATTATGAAATTGCACTAAGACATCATTTACCTTTAATTAATATTTTTCAAAAAGACGGTAATATTTGTGAGTATTTTAATGTGTATGATATTTTGGGTTATGATTCAAATATTTATGATAATTTTATTCCTATCGAATTGCGCGGTTTAAATAAATTTTTAGCAAGAAATAAACTAATTGATATGTTAAAGGAACTTAATTTATTAGAGAATGTTTTTGAAGAAAATATTACACTTCCATATGGTGATAGAAGTCATTCGATTATTGAACCTATGTTAACAAATCAATGGTATCTAAAAATATCAGATTTATCACAACCAGCTATATCTGCTGTTTTAAAAAATGATATTAAGTTCTTTCCCAAAAAATATCAAAATATGTATTTTTCCTGGATGAATAATATTCAAGATTGGTGTATTTCTCGTCAATTATGGTGGGGGCATCGTATTCCGGCATGGTATGATATTCGGGGAAGAATATATGTTGGAAAAAATGAAAAAGATATTCGAAAAAAATATTTCATCCCTGATAACGAAGAATTATTACAAGATGAAGATGTATTAGATACATGGTTTTCTTCTAGTTTATGGACGTTTATTTCATTAGATTGGCCCAAAAAAAATAATTTATTAAATACTTTTCATCCTACCAATGTAATTGTTACTGGTTTTGATATTATATTTTTTTGGATTGCTCGAATGATTATAATGACTATGTATTGTATTAAAGATAATCAAAATATTTCTCATATTCCTTTTAAATCGGTATATATAACAGGTTTAATTAGAGATGAAAATGGAAAAAAAATGTCTAAATCTGAAGGAAATGTATTAGATCCTTTAGATATTATAGATGGAATTAATTTATCAGATTTATTAAAAAAACGTACTAAGTTTATTATAGATAAGTCAAAATTAAAAGAAATTTCTGAAAACACTAAAAAACAATTTCCGTCAGGAATTAGTAGTTTCGGTTCTGATGCATTGCGATTTACTTTTTCTTCTTTATCTTCTCCTACTAGAAGTATTAATTGGGATATGAATAGGTTACAAGGATATAAAAAATTTTGTAATAAAATTTGGAATGCTGGTCGATTTATTTTAATATATTTTCAAAATATTAATATTGATATGAAATATTTTAGAAAGATTTTATATTTTTTTGATCATTGGATATTATTAGAATTAAATAATGTAATTAAAATTTATCGCGATTCTTTAGATATATATAGATTTGATATTGCAGCTAATGAATTATATAATTTTGTTTGGCATAAATTTTGTGATTGGTATTTAGAGATTATCAAAATTATAGTTGAGGTTGGATCTATCCAACAAGTTCAAAATGCCCAATATACTTTATTTTATGTTTTTGAGTCTATTTTACGTCTTTCGCATCCAATTATTCCATTCATTACTGAAAAAATTTGGAAAGATATTAAACATATTATGAATATATCAGAATCTACAATTATGTTACAACCATTTCCTATATTTAATAAAAAAATATTAAATAATAGTATTTTAAAAATGATGTATTTCATTCAAGATATGATTTTATTTATCAGAAATACTCGAGTCAATTTTAAAATACATTCTAAAAAATTATTATCTATATTTATTTCTAATTTACATATTAATTTACAAAATATATTTTTATATTATAAAAATATTATCAAAAAATTAGCATATTTAGAAAATATTACTATTTTATTCAACGAAAACGTTTCTATTCCTGATACTATTTTAGGTATTATAGATAATGTTAAAATATTTATTATTGTTGTAAAAGATATTGATCATTCATTAGAATTAAAAAAAATAAAGAAAAAAATTAATATTCTATCTACCAAAATTAATTTATTGAAAGAGTTGATAAATAATCAAGAATTTATAAAAAAAGCCCCAAATAAAATAATATTACAAAAAAAAGAAAATCTGAATGAATTGATTACTACATATAATAAATTAATTTTTCAAAAAAATAATATTTTATCTGTATAACATAGAATATTAGTATAAATATTATATTATTCATATAAAAGAATTAATTTATTATTTATGATTTTATTTTAAAATATTATTTAATTATAAAATATAAATAAATAATTAATATTATATTATTTTTATTTAACAAAATATGATGGTTTTTTATGCTTTCAAATAATGAATTTCGTGTTACATTATCTTTTTATAAATATTGTGATATTTATGATCCGTATAATTTTAAAAAAATTATATATAAAGTATTTAATATATTAAATATTTTAGGTAGAGTTTATATATCAAGAGAAGGAATTAATGCACAGATTAGTGTTTTAAATACAAATTACCATATATTTAAGAAATTTATATATAAGATGCATCACGATTTTAAAGGAATGAAAATAAATCGCGGTTTAAATAATAAAACATCTTTTTTTATTTTAAAAGTAAAGGTAAAAAATAAAATTGTTGCAGATGGTTTATTAAATTTTAAATTTAATTATAAAAATTCTGGGATTTATTTGAAACCTCATGAAGTTAATAACATGTTAGTAGATAAAAAGGCAATCTTTGTTGATTTACGTAATGATTATGAATATAAAATTGGTCATTTTAAAAAAGCAATTCATGTACCCGGATCAACTTTTCGAGATCAATTAAATAATATGGTTAAATTTTTAACACCTTATAAAAATAAATCGATCGTTATGTATTGTACTGGTGGTATTCGTTGCGAAAAAGCTACAGCTTTAATAAAATTTCATAATTTTAAAAATGTTTATCATATAGAGGGGGGTATTTTAAATTATGTTAATGAATCGCATAGAAAAAATTTACCAATCAAGTTTTATGGAAAAAATTTTGTCTTTGATAATAGGATTTCAGAATTTATATCTTCTCATATATTTAGTTTATGTGAAACTTGCGGACAACATTATAATGATTATATGAATTGTAATAATTATTTTTGTCATCGTTTATTTTTACAATGTAAAAATTGTTACATTAAATATTCTGGGTATTGTTCTATTAATTGTCAAATTAAATATATTTAATTTTATTTGATAATTAAAATTTATAGTGCATTTTAAAAAAATATTTATTTTCAAAAAAAAATATTAATATAATATTTTTTTTAACATATATATTTATAAATTTTATATTCAGTAATCGATATGTTATGGTTTTTATAAATTAAAATATTTTGAAATGTATTTATAATTTTTAATTTTATACAAAACTATTTTTTTTTGAATACATGTTTTATATTATTAAAAAATATATTTTTAAATTGTAAAATAAAATTTATTTCTAAAATATTTTACATAACTATAAAAATATTACAAATATAAAAAATGGTTGTTAATTTATATTATATTGAGGGTTGAATAAAATTTATGAGCATAATATCAATAGATGATATACATAAAAATCGTTTTTTAATTAATCAACATATTACAGTATTTGGTTGGATTCGAAATCGCAGAGATTCTAAATGCGGTATTTCTTTTTTAGATCTTTATGATGGGTCTTCTATTAAAACAGTACAAGTTATAGTTAATCAAAGTATATTTAATTATAATACAGAAGTATTAAGATTAACAATTGGTTGTTCTGTTTGTATTGATGGAAGATTAGTATTATCTATTGGTAAAAAACAAAAATATGAAATACAAGCGAGTAAACTTATGGTAATTGGATGGGTAGATTTTCCAGAAAAATACCCGGTGGCAGCTAAAAATCATACTTACGAATATTTGAGAGAAATTCCTCATTTAAGATCACGAACAAATTTTATTGGGGTAATTACGAGAATACGTAATACTATGTTTCATGCTATGCATCATTTTTTATATAAAAAAAAATATTACTGGATTCCGACCCCAATTATTACTAGTTTAGATTCAGAAGGTGCTGGAGCAATGTTTAAAGTATCTACATTAGATATTAGTAATCCCCCTAGACAAAAAGATGGATTGGTTGATTTTAAACAGGATTTTTTTGGAAAAGAATCTTTTTTAACAGTTTCAGGCCAATTAACTCTAGAGTCGTATGCATGCTCTATGGGGAAAGTATATTCTTTTGGTCCTACTTTTCGAGCTGAAAATTCTAATACTACTCGTCATCTTTCAGAATTTTGGATGCTAGAAGTTGAACAAGCATTTTTTGATTTAAATGAGATTTCTGAATTATCTGAACAAATAATTAAATATATTATAAATTTTGTTTTAAAGCATTGTAGTAATGAAATGAATTTTTTACAGAATAAGATTGATGCTAATATTTTTCAAAGATTAGAAAAATTCTTATCTTCTGAAATTGTTCATATAAATTATTCAGATGCTATTCAAATTTTACAAGATTCGGATTATAATTTTAAAAACCCTATTTCTATGGGGATGGATTTATTTTCAGAACATGAAAAATATTTAGTAGATCATTATTTTTTTAATGCAGTATTTGTTAAAAATTTTCCCAAACATTTAAAAGCATTTTATATGAAATTAAATAATGATGGTCATACAGTTTCTTCAATGGATTTATTGATTCCAGGTATTGGAGAAATATTGGGAGGTTCTCAAAGAGAAGAAAATAAATCTATTTTAAAAAATAGGTTATTAGAATTAAATTTAAATAAAAAAGATTATTCTTGGTATATTGATTTACGTCGATATGGTAGTGTTCCTCATTCCGGTTTTGGTTTGGGTTTTGAAAGGTTAATATCTTATATTACTGGAATTTATAATGTTAAAGATTTAATACCATTTCCAAGAACTATAAATCATGCATTATGTTAATATAATATATGATAAAATTGAAATTACATATTTTAATTTTATATGTATTTTACATCTCTCATATAAATGTTTATTAGTTTAAAGTATTTATAATGATTATTAGAGAGATGTAATATCATTTTAATATATTAAAGCAATTTTATTATAATCAAGTTTAATTATTATATATAATATATATTATATTATAATTAATTATGATGTATATATTATAAAATTACATATTAATATTGTTATGTGTAATATAATTTTATTTATTTATATAAATTATATTGATAATTGTTTATAATTAACATATTTTGATTGGTTTTTTATTTTACGTTTTTTAAAAATAATAATTATTTATATTTTTTTTGAAATGTATGAATTTTAATTAAAATACGTTTATTTTTGATTGATATAATCATCCATAGCAGTTTTTAAATTATCTGATTTTGTTCCAAAAATAGCTTGTACTCCTAAACCAGAAATTACTACTCCTACTGCCCCTAATTCTTTGATTTTTTTTTGATTAACTTTTGAAATATCTTTAACAGTTACTCTTAATCTTGTAATACATGCATCTAAATTATCAATATTATTACTTCCACCAAAAGCAGATACTAGTAATGGAGCTATTTTTTGTATGTTATTTTCAAATTCATTATGTTGAATTTTTTCTCTTCCAGGTGTGATAAAATTGAAATATTTTATTAATGAATAAAATATTATGTAATAAATGAAACCGTATACAATTCCGACCACAGGAAATAGCCAAATTGAATTTACACGACTACTTAATATAATAAAATCTATTAATCCATGTGAGAAACTAGCTCCAGCATTCATTCCAAAAAATATACAGATTGGAAAAGCTAATCCTGCTAAAACTGCATGAATAAAGTATAATATAGGAGCTGTTAATAAAAATGCAAACTCAATTGGTTCTGTAATGCCGGTTAGAAATGCTGTTAAAGCTGCAGATAGCATCATTCCGCCGATTTTTTTTCTATTTTCTTTATTTGCGCAACGCCAAATAGCACATGCTGCTCCTGGCAAGCCATACATTTTAAATAAGAAACCTCCTGCTAGTTTTCCGGCTGTATTATCTCCAGCCATATATCTTGCAATATCACCATGAAATACTTGTCCTGCAGAATTAGTATATTCCCCAATTTGCATTTGGAATGGAACATTCCAAATATGATGCAATCCGAACGGAACTAATGCGCGTTCCACAAAACCGTATATTCCAAAAGCAAGCATGGGATTTTGGTATGCGGCCCATTTTGAAAATATTTGGATTGCGTTACTAATAGTAGGCCATATAATAGATAATAAAAATCCAAATAATATTGCTGTTAAACCAGATATTATGGGAATAAATCTTTTACCAGAAAAGAATCCTAGATATTCTGGTAATGTGATTTTATAAAATTTATTAAATAAATATGCTGAAATGGAACCAGATAAAATTCCTCCTAAAATTCCAGTATCGCAAAAGTTTTGATAATTTGATTGAATAATGACATTTTTTAAAAAGCATGGAATAATTATAGATGTAGTTTGTACCATAATACTTTGACAGACTAGAGCAGCTAATGCGGCAACACCATCGTTATTGGTAAATCCTAGTGCAACTCCAATTGAAAATATTAAAGGCATGTTTTTAAATATTACACTTCCCGCTTCAGCCATAACATGAGATATTATTGAAGGTATAATTGAAAAATTTGCAGATCCAATTCCAAGTAAAATTCCAGCAATAGGCAAGACCGATACTGGTAACATTAGTGATTTACCAATTTTTTGTAAATTTGAAAACATGTTTTTTATCATGTTATGTGTTTCCTAAACATTTAATTTTTCTTATTTTTTTATAATATTTGAATAAATTATATTTTAAATTTATTATTTAATTAATATTTTGTATTAAATAATTTATTAAAATTTTTTTTTGTTTCTTGTGATAAAGTATATAAATCAATATTTTTTAATTTTGATATATATTTTGCAATAATAAATAGATTAGATGGTTGGTTTTCTTTTCCCCGATATGGTTCTGGTGTTAAATATGGAGAATCTGTTTCAAGTAATATTCTATCTATTGGGATAAATTTAAGAGTATTTTTTATATTTTTTGCGTTTTTAAAAGTTACAATACCTGAAAATGAAATGTAAAAACCTAAATTTAATAATTTTCTTGCCGTGAATATATCACCTGTATAAGAATGTATTACACCAGTACAATTTTTACATTCTTTGCTTGATAATATATTTAAAAGATCTATCTCAGAATTTCGAGTATGGATAATAATCGGTTTTTTTAATTCGCATCCCATTTTAAGATGTTCTAAAAATATTTTTTTTTGTATAATTTTATTATGTAATGGATGATAGTAATCTAAACCAGTTTCTCCAAATGCAATAATTTTGTTGTTTTGAGAAATTTCTTTTTTAAATTTTGATATATCACTAAGATTGGTGATACTACTGTTTAGTGGATGAATTCCTATACTGTATAATACGCTGGAATATTCTTTAAATAATTTAAAATTTTGTTGGTAATCTTTTATAGAAGTTGCAACTGTTAAAAATAATTTTACAAATGTATTATTTGCTTGTTTTAAAAATTTATTTATTTCTTGTTTTGAATTTTTATGTTTTAATAAATTTAAATGACAATGCGAATCAATAAAGTACATATAATATTCTCTTTATTTGTATTAATATGATATTAATTTATAATATTTTATATTTTTTTTCCCATTTTATCAGTTGTTTTAAGATTAATAATTCATAATTAATATTTTTTATATTTATTAATTGATATCTACATTTAATCCATGATTTTGTAATTTTATTTAAATATTTGTATGAGTAATTTTGAATAATTTTTTCGATTAATAATTTTTGATCTAAATTAATTAATAATATAAGAAGATGTTTTTTAAATTTCATTGCATCTAATAATAATAAAATAATCCAATTAATTTTAATTATTGTATTATAATTTAATATTGATAATAATTTGATAAAATTATTATTTTGAATTGACAAATGTATTTGATGGTATAATTCTTTTCGTTGATTCCATATATTGCTTGTTAATATTTTTTTTGCAAGTATTGGATTGTTTTCAGATATTCTAATTGCTACTAGATATGATTGTTTTGTAAGATTTATTTGTTTTTGTATCCATTGTAATGCTATTTTTTCTGTTGGTTTAACAATGTGATATATTAAACATCGACTGCGAAATGTAAGATGGATTTTTTTTGATACGTCATGCCCAATAAAAAAAAATGTATTTTTTGGAGGTGTTTCTATTATTGATAATAATGCGTTTATTCCAAATGTTGTTAATGTGCTATAATTTGGAATCCAAAAGATTTTTTTTCCATGTTGTTGAGCAGTGTTTAAAAGTGATTTAATTGTATTTCTAATCAGTTCAACTTCTAAAAAATTTTTATTTGTTTTAGGATATAAAAAGTAACAATCTGGATGATTCTTATTAAGTATTAAAGTACATCCCTTGCATATTCCACAACTTTTAAATTTTAAACGTTTAGTACATACAATCCATCTTATAATCGCCCATATTAATTTAAATGTATCTTGTAGATTGTTAGATTGTACAATGATAGTATGATGTAAATGATTTTTGTTATAGCTATTAATAATTTTTTTATAAGGTATAATTAACCATGGATAAAATGTTATATTCATTTTTTTAACCATGCTTCTAATTTATTTTGAATTTCTTGTTTAACAATATTGAATTTTAAATTAGCATTAATTTTAATACTTTTATTATCTTTAGAGATAAAATTTAAATAACTATTTCTAACTTTATTAAAAAAATCTAAATTATTTTTTTCTATTGTATCTAATTTTCCTCTTTTTATAATACGTTGTAATCCAAACTTAGGAAGAATATCTAAATATATAGTTAAGTCCGGATAAAAGTTTCCGATCATCATTTTTTTTAATTTCATAATAATATTTTTTTTAATTCCAAACCCCCCTCCTTGATATGTTAATGAAGATAAATCGTGTCTATCAGATATTATCCATGTTTTATTTTTTAATGCTGGTTTAATTATATTTTCAATTAATTGAATTCTTGCCGCATAAAATAATAATAAAATTGTCTTATGATGAATATATTCATTTTGATAAGAATTTTTAATAATTTTCCGAATTTTTTCAGAAATTACGGTTCCTCCAGGATCGTGTACAATTATAATTTTTTTAATTCCATTTTTTTTTAATATTTTTTTAATGGTTTGACAAACACTAGTTTTTCCAGAACCATCTATTCCTTCTACTACAATAAATTTACTATTTATCATTTGAATATTTTTATTGTTTAAAATAATTTATTGAATATTATATTTTTTAATTTTTTAAATTATCATGTGATGAATTTATTATATTTTTGACATATTTTGTTATAAAATTGATTGATTCAAACGAATCACTAATATTTTCTGGTATTTCGATGTTAAATTTTTCTTCAATAGTCATAATAATTTCAATCATATCTAAAGAATCTATATTTAAATCTTTGCTTAAATGAGTATCATTATGAATTTTTGAAATTGGTATTTCCATTTTTTGAGAAATAATTTTTTTGATTTGATTAGAAATTTTATTCATTTTTTATAAAATATAATTGCATATAATAAATATATATTATCATATATATATTAATTTCATGCAATTATATAGAATTTAAATATTAATTAATTTAAATATATATCATTAGTTCATATACATTCCACCATTAATATGAATTGTTTGTCCAGTAATATAAGCAGCTGATTTAGAAATTAAATATAACACCATACTTGCAATATGTTTTTTAGATCCAAATTTTTTCATGGGGATATTTAATAAATATTTTTTTTTTTTTTCTAGGGAAATATCGTTTATCATATCTGTATTTATTAACCCTGGAGAAATAACATTTGCTGTTATTCCTTTATCAGCCACTTCTAAAGCTAATGTTTTGTTAAATCCAATAATTCCAGATTTAGAGGTAGAATAATTAATTTGTCCAATATTACCTAATTCTCCTATAACTGAACCAATAGTAATAATTCTTCCATATTTCTGTTGAATCATTTTTTTTATTACTGCTTTTGATATATGAAATATACTAGTTAAATTAGTTTTTAAAGTTTTATTCCAATCATGATCGCTCATTTGAATTAATAATTTATCATATTTAATAGCAGCATTATTAATTAATATATCAATAATTCCAAAATTGTTATGAATTTTTTGAACAGATTGTGATATTTCGAGTTTATTTGTAACATCTAAAATTATTCCAAATCCATTTTTTCCTAACATTGAATTAATTTTATTTTTTTCTATCAAATTTTTTGCTGTTCCAATAACAATAATATTATTTTTTGATAATTTTTTCGCAATTTCTTGTCCTATCCCCCGATTTGCTCCAGTAACTAAAGCTATTTTTTTTTTATTTTTCATTTTTAGTTTATACTATTATTTTTTTTGTTTGTTTTGTTTTGAGATAATTCTAGAGCTAAGAAAAAATTTTGGGGATTATTAATTGAAATACATTTTGAAAAGTAATATTTTTTATATAAATTAGTTAAAATTTCTCTAGGTCCAACTTCTAACGTAATATCTGTGTTTTTTTGAAGTACTTTAACTGTTTTTTCCCATTGTACAGGATGATATAATTGTTTAGTTAAATTATCACAAATATCTTTTTTTGTTTGGTATTTTTTTATAAAAATGCTATTTAATATTGTATATAAAGGAGTTTGAAAAGAAATTTTTCTTAGTTTTTGGGATATTTTTATAGAAATTTTTTTCATAATTTCACAATGTGAAGAGATATTAATTGGTATATTTACAATTAATTTAGCTCCAATTTTTTTGCATTCTTGAGCAGTTTTTTCAACTGCAATTTTGTGTCCAGATATTACGATTTGTGTTTTTGCATTGATACTTGCAATATTTACAATATTATAATTTGAATATTTTTTACATAAATTTAATATTGTTTTTTCGCGTAATCCTGAAATTACTTTCATACAAACTTCTTGATTTTGCACACAATTTTCCATTATTTTTCCTCGTTGCTGAATAAATTTTACAGCATCTTCAAAATTTATGGAATTGCCACAAACTAATGCAGAATATTCTCCCAAACTATGACCTGCGGATATATGTGGGTTACATCCCCCCATTTTTTTCCAAAGTCGATAAATAGCTATAGACGAAACTAATATCAACGGTTGTGCATATTTACTTTGATTTATTTTTTTAAAAGGTCCGTAATTTATTAACTTCCATAAATTGTATTTTAAATATTCTGATGCTTCTTCAAATGTATCTTTAATAATAATATTTTGTTTTGATAATTGAGATAGTGCCCCAATTTTTTGTGAACCCTGACCCGGGAAAATCATTGCTATGGATACCATACATAATGTACCTATGATAAAATTTTATCAAAATATTAAATATATTTAATACATTGGTTGTATATATTAATTATATATATATTTAATATTTTATTTTTATGTGATATTAAAAATTATTGTGATAAATTTATTTGTTATCAGTGATAATTTTTTTTCCTTTATAAAATTTTTTTTTAGTTACACAATGTCGAATATGTATTTCTTTACTTACTTTATCGCAGGATAAAGATAATTTTTTTAGTTGATCATGAGATCTTCTCATACCCCTTTTTGATCTAGTAGGTTTACTTTTTTGTACTGCCATAATTTTAATTTCTCCCTTAAAATGATAATTAATAATTTATTATATATTCTATTAATAAATTGATTTCATAAATAATATTTTTAAAAATGAATTTTTACATATATTATATACTTTATTTAAAATAACAATTATTTTAAATATTTTTTAAATCTATTTTCTAAAGGTGCTTTAATATAAATTTTTTTTTTACTTAATGGATGAAAAAAAGAAATTTTTATTGCATGTAATAAAATTTTTTCATGTTGATATTTTTGATTAATTTGGTAATCTAATTTTTTATTTCCATAATAGTTATCAAAAATAATTGGATGTCCTGCATATGCAGCATGTACTCTAATTTGATGTGTACGACCAGTTTTTGGAATGATTAATAACATCGTATTTAAATCAAAACGTTTTTTTACTATAAAAATAGTTTTTGATTGTTTTCCATTACAACTGATTGTAACGTGTTTTTTTCCATTAAATAATTTATTTTTTATTAATGGTTTTGATATAATTCTTATATTATCTTTCCATTTTCCATGAACTAAAGCTATGTATTGTTTTTCGATGATTTTTTTTCTAAATTGTTCATGAATATTTTTTAAACAGGATTTTTTTTTCGCAAGCATTAATATTCCAGATGTATTTTTATCTAATCGATGTATTAATTCTAAATATTGATATTTTTCTTTTAATAATCTAAAGCCTTCAATAATACCAAAATTTAATCCGCTTCCTCCATGTACTGCTATTCCTGGTGGTTTATTAATTACCAATAAATATTCATCTTCATATAAAATGCTAGATAATAATTTTTTTTTAATATTTAAGTTGATTGTAATATTTTTTTTTATTTTTTTTTCATGAAAGGGTGGAATTCTTAATATATCACCTATTTTTAATTTATAATCTGGTTTAACTCTTTTTTTATTTACTCGAATACGACCAATTCTTATAATTTTATATAATAAACCTTTTGGTATTTTTCTAAATTGAGATTTTATAAAATTATCTATACGTTGATTTATCATTTCTTTATCAATCTTTACAATTGATACAGATATTTTTTTATCCAATATTTATCCTCATAATATAACTTTCATATATATAAAATATTTACATGTGTTTTAATAATATTTAATATAGTAAATTTATTATAATATTAATATTAATTTTTTTTAAATGATTAAATTTTACTATGAAAAAAATGATAATTAATTTTCAACAAAATAAAGAGTTTCGAATAGCTTATTTAAATAATAATATTTTATATAATTTAGAATTAAATAATTTAACTTGTATTAAAAAAAAATTAAATATATATCAAGGAAAAATTATTAATATCATACCTAGTATAGAAGCTGTTTTTGTGGATTATGGGGAAAAAAAATATGGATTTCTTCCATTTAAAGAAATTGCTGATTATTATTTTTTAAAAAATCAAAATTATTTAGATATATCAAATGTAAAAAATATGCTTCAAAAAAATCAAAGAGTAATTGTACAAATTATTCGTGAAGAAAATAAAAAAAAAGGTGTGAAATTAACTACTTTTATTCAATTATCAGGGATTTATTTAATATTAAAGTTAAGTAATAAAAAAAATATTTTTATATCAAAAAAAATTCAAGGAAAAGATAGAAAAACAATTAAAGATAATCTTTTAACATTTGATATACCCAATAATGTCAGTTTAATTGTTCGTACTTCTAGTTTAGGAAAAGATATCAAAAAGATTAAATATGATTTTGCATTATTATTAAATTGCTTAAATGAAATTTTTAAAATTTCTAAATATTCTCTATATCCTGGAATAATCTTTTATAAAAATAAAATTATTATGAGAATATTTGAAGATTATTTATATAATGATATTGATCAAATTATTATTGATAATATAGAGATATTTAATATGATTCATTTTTATACATTTTTTTTTAAAAAAATTGATATTTATAAAAAAATGAGATTGTATTCTAATACTATTCCAATTTTTAAATATTATAATATTGATAATCAAATTAATTTATTATCTAAAAGAGAAATTAGATTACCTTCGGGAGGATCTTTAATTCTAGATTTTACAGAAGCATGTACAATTATTGATGTAAATTCGTCACGTTCATATGTAGGTAAAAATATTGAAGATACAGCTTTTAAAATTAATTTAGAAGCAGTTATTGAGGTTGTTCGTCAGTTAAGATTAAGAGATATTGGTGGATTAATTTTAATCGATTTAATTAATATGAAAGTTATGAAAAATTGTAGAATGATTGAAAAAATATTAAAAACAAATCTTTTAGAAGATCGAGCTCGTATTCAAGTAGGACGTATTTCTAATTTTGGAATATTAGAATTATCGCGCGAAAAGCTCAATACACATTCTGATAAAAAATATAATTATATTTGTCCTCCATTGGTCAGATTTAAATAATTTAAAAATAAATTTTAATAATATTTATACGATTTTTAAATGAGCTTGAAAACAATTCATATTTTTCATATTTTTTAATATTGAAAGAATTTCATTCTTTTGAAGTTTTAATGTATTTAAAAGATTAATTAATTCATCAAGATGGTTATAGGATTTTAAAAAAAAATATTTTTTATGATTGTTTTTATTATAAATAATATAATGCTGATTCTTTTTAATAAAAATTGATATATTATTATTTTCTATGATACATTCATTGATATGAATAATATTATTCATCATGATTAAACCATCTTTTTTATTAAAAATAATTTGATATTTTTTTTTAAAGATTGGTATATCTATATTTTGAATTTTAGATAGCATGTAATTTTTTTTGATATGATCAAGTGGTAATTTTAATTCAATGGTTTTATTATTAATAGGAATTGCTACATTAGGATAATAATTATTGATTGCGCTACTGATTTTTTGAATTAAATTAAAATTTTCTGAAAAAATTTGTAAATTGATTTTTTCGTGATTCCTATGATGATTATTTAAAGATTTTTTTATTAATGCTCCAAAAGGAATAATTCCATTACATTTAAATGTATCTTGTTTTGTAGAAAAATTTTTCATATGATTTTTAGTAGATATTTTTCCTTGAGCAATAGCATAAATTTTATTATTTGTTCCTTTTAAGGGAGTATTTAATAATATTCCATTTTTTAAATTATTAGAATTTCCTATTGATGAAACCATAACATTAATTTTTTCTCCTTTTCTAAAAGAAGATGATAAATTTGCTGTTACAATTACTGATGCTATATTTTTTAATTTTAAATTTTTGTTGCCTATATTATTAATACCCAATTTTAATAACATATTATTTAATGCATTTGAGGTAAATATAGCTTCTGAAATGTGATCACCAGTACCGTCTAAACCAACAACTAATCCATATCCTATTAACTTATCTTCAAGATTAGTTTGTATAATAGATATATTTTTAATTTTTTCTGCATAGACATTTAAACTAATCAAAACTAAACATATTCCTAAAATTTTTTTTAACCATGACATATTTTAAACCTTTATATAATAAGCATAAGAATAATTTAATGATATTTACATTACATATTTTTTAAATCATAAATAATATTTGTTTTATCCAATTATTTTTTTGAACAGGATAATCCTGTTTATTGCAATATTTAATATGTAAATTTGAAATTAATGATGATGGAATAGAATTATGCATATCAATCATCTTGGGATTAATTATTCCAGAAAATTGAATATTTTCTGAATATTCATTACAAGAAATTTTTTTTTCTCCATATATTTTGAAATTTCCATAAGAATCAATATCAGTTATTTGTGTAGTAATGGTTGTTATAAATATATTTTTATTTAAATATTTATTTAATCTAGAAATATATTTTTTATCATTATTTTCAATAGATTTTTTAGCATGATCTTTATCGTTTTTCAGGAAATTTTTTTGTATGTTAATGTTTATTTTTTGATTATTTTGTTTTATAAAATGATAAGATGTTTGGTTTTTAGATTGAAAAGATTCCTGAATTAAAACAGTAATAGTATCTCCAATTTTATATTTATGATTGTCTTGAAATAAATCATTAGTTTCATCATTATTGATATTAGTATAAATTGTAGAGTAACTGTATTTTTTTTCTAAGGATATATTTTTTATAAAATTTTTTTTGATTGGTTCTTTTATACATGATGCGCATCCATTTAATATAAATAACATCATAATTATAAAATAGTATTTTTTTTGAAATAAAAAACATTTTTTCATTAATATTTTACCTGAAATATATTAAATTCTCATAATTAAAATTATGCATATAGTATAATATCATATTTATTTTAAGAATATATTAATGTTTTTATATTTAACTTGTTTATTTCTTTAAAAATATCATTTTAAATTTTAAAAAATTTTATTATTTGATTAAATTTTAATAATTCATGTATAAATTACTTAAATATGTTTAAAAATATTCAAGATTATGCAATAAATATTTAGATTTTAGAAATATTGTTATATAATATATTTAAATTAATTAAATAAACAATAATATTTTAAATATGAGTTGATCAATTTAAAATATTAATTTGAATATTATTAAAATTATGAATCTTTTAAAGTCTTTAATTAATATTAGTATGATTACGTTTTTATCTCGTATTTTAAGTTTTTTACGAGATTTTATTATTGCATATACATTCGGGGTATCTATAGCAACTGATTCTTTCTTTATTGCTTTTAAAGTTCCAAATTTATTAAGACGTATTTTTGCGGAAGGTGCTTTTTTACAGGTAATTATTCCAATTTTTGTAAAATATAAAAAAAAAGAAAATATCAATTTAACTAGACAATTTTTTTCTTATATTTTAGGATTCATGATTTTAATATTATCTTGTGTAATTTTTTTAGGGTTTTTTTTTGCTCCTTATATCGTTTTAATTGTTGCACCGGGATTTTTTAAAAAACCAGAAGAATTTATATTAGCTACAAAATTATTACGAATTACTTTTCCTTATGTTTTTTTTATTTCATTAGCTTCTTTAACTACCGCTATACTTAATATTTGGGGATATTTTTTAATACCAGTTTTTTCTCCTATTTTATTAAATATAAGTATGATATCTTTTATTTTAATTTTTACAAAATATTTTCAAATTCCTATATTATCTCTAGCATGGTCAGTAATTATAGGAGGTTGTTTACAGTTTTTATATCAGTTTTTATATTTAAAAAAAATTAATATGTTAGTTAGGCCAAGAATTAACCTTCATATTCCGGAAATATCAAGTTTAGTTAGTAAGATTGGAATTGGTGTATTAGGAGTATCAGCAAATCATGTTTCTTTGTTTATTAATGGTATTTTAGCATCACTATTTATTTCAGGCTCAGTATCGTGGATGTATTATGCCGATAGACTTATTGAATTACCTGTAGGTATATTAGGTATATCACTTGGAACAATTTTGCTATCATGTTTAACTAAAAGCTTTGCTAATAATGCAGAGGTTGCATTTTCTAAATTACTTGATTGGGGTTTACGTGTCGGTTTATTAATTAGTTTACCTAGTTCGATTATATTATATATTTTATCACATCCAATTATTGCTGTTTTATTTCAATACGGAAAATTTACACAATTTGATACTATCATGACAGAAAAATCATTGATAGGATATGCAATTGGATTGATTGCATTAATTTTAGTAAAAATTTTGTCTCCTGCTTTTTATGCTAGACAAGATACTATTACTCCAATGATTATTTCTATTATTACAATCATTATTACTCAATCTATAAATGTAGTGTTATTATCTACTTCTCTGGGTTATTTTGGATTATCCATCTCAATTAGTATATCAGCATGGTTAAATTCTGCATTACTATATTGGTATTTATATAAAAACAAAATTTTCTTTCCTCAACCTGGTTGGTGTTCTTTTATTAGTAAAATAATTATTGCATCATTTGCAATGTCAATTTTTTTAATTTTTATTTTACATATTATAACATCTTGGGATGTTGGAATTATTATATACAGATTATTTCGTTTATTATTTGTTTTATTTTGTGCTATTTTGATATATTTTACTACTTTATTTCTATTAGGTGTTCGTTTAAGTCATTTTTATTTTAAAGTTAAAATATAAATACAATTTTTTTTGATTTTATTAATTGGATAATCATGTTATTAAGTATAAATTATTTATAAAATATTATATTACATAATAGTATTTATAATTTATATTTGATTGGTTTTTATCAAGATTAAATAGAAGAGGAAAGCATGAAGGGATGAATAAATGAATGAAAGAAATCGAAATATATTTATAGAATTTTAATTCAAATTTTATTTTCTTTGTAATTATTTAAATTAAATCATGTTGTACATGTTAAATGAAATTTAAAATTTATATTTTATAAGAGTACAAAATATTTTATTAAAAAAAATAATATATTAACTGGATTATAATAAAATTCTGTTTTTAAATATTTTTAAAAAAAATTGGAGGAGGAGGGATTCGAACTCTCGGATGAATATTATTCATCGGCGGTTTTCAAGACCGCTGCCTTAAACCACTCGGCCACTCCTCCATTTTTTTAGTAAATATAAATTCTTGATATTTATTCTTAAAATAAATTTATAATAATATAGGTTTTCATGAATGTAAAGATTTATTCAAAAAATTTTTCATATTATAATAAATATCATATGTAAAATATTATAAAATATATTGGACAATGTATATAAAAAAGCTTATAATTAAATTTTATAAAAAAATTTTCGGCGCGTTGACAGATTGGTGATGTAGCGGACTGCAAATCCGTATAATCTGGTTCGATTCCAGAACGCGCCTATTTTACCCGGATGGTGAAATTGGTAAACACAAGGGACTTAAAATCCCTCGGCTTAACGGCTTTGCGGGTTCGATTCCCGCTCTGGGTACCACAGTTTTATTTTAATATTCCTTGGTGTACATTAAAATGTCTATATTTTGCTATAATTTTATAATGATTAAAAACACTTAAAAATTCTTTCTTGCAAGATATATGAGAATGAACCACCATTCTTAACTCACCATTTTTTTTTAAATATTTTTTTGAATTTTGAATAATTTTTTTAATTACATTAAAATTATTTTTTATATCTGAATGAGTAGAAGGATTAGATATAATTAAATTAAATTTTTCTTGTATATCAGAATATATATTACTTAAAATAATTTTAGCTTTTACGTGATTTTTCCGTAAGTTAATTTTGCTACATAAAATTGCAGTACTATTATTATCAATTAATGTTATTTTAGTTCTATCAGAAATTTTATTTAATGCAATAGATAAAATTCCAGAACCACATCCAATATCTAATATTTTTCCTTGAAGATTTGTATCAAATGTTGAAATCAATAATATACTTCCATTATCTATTCTTTTATAATCAAATACTCCTGGTAGAGTATAAATAATTAAATTATTCCAAATATATTTTTTAAAATATTTTTTGAATATAAAAATAGAATTTTGAATTATTTTTCCATAATATAAAGCATATCTATTTTTATAATATATTTTTTTTATATCTACCCAATGTTTTAAAAAATTTTTGACACAATTCACACCGCTTCTTGTTTTTCCTATGATAAATATTTCAGTATCTTTTTTTAAAACGGATAAAAAATAAATTATTTGAAATTGAGATTCTAATTTATTTTTTCTCCAAAAAAATATTAGAATATTACAATCTAAAACAAAATTTTTTCTTGGAATGATTCTGAAACAAATATTATTTTTTTTTAAAATTTTTAATAACATAGGGTGATAATCTTGTTGTACATGTATTCTAATGTTAGTTAGTTTAAAATATAAGAAAAAATCTTTTGAAATATTTCCAGAAAATAGTATATTTTGATTTTTGAAATTTTTTAAATATTTCATAACTATTATGTTTGCGTTATGTACATTCAAGTGTATTATGCTCCATCTAAAATGACTAATTTTATATTATAAATATATTAAATCATTCTTTTATATTTTCAAAAGCTTATAATATTATTATTTAAAATATCATGTTAAAATCATTTTATTATTTTAGAAATATAATTACATGTTAAAAAATAATTTTATTGAGTTAAAAGGCAGTGTTTTTACATTATTAGTATTATATATTAAAAATAAATCAGTTTCTTCTGTTCAAAATGCTATTTTAGAAAAAATCATGGAAGCACCCCAATTTTTTAAAAATGCACCTATTGTAATCAATGTATCTAGTTTATCAAATACTGTAAATTGGAATGATATGCAAAAATCTATTATATCTACAGGATTACATATTATTGGTGTAAGTGGATGTATAGATAAAATTTTAAAATGTAAAATAATAAAATCTGGTATTCCAATTTTATTAGAAGGAAAAAATGAAGTATATTGTAAACAAAAAAATCAAAAAAATAATAAATTCATTAATAAAAAAAAATTTAATACAAAAATTATTAATACTCCTGTTAGATCTGGACAAAAAATTTATGTAAATCAATCGAATTTAATTGTTACAAATCATGTTAATCCTGGCGCAGAATTAATTGCTGATGGAGATATACATATTTACGGTATGATGCGAGGTCGAGTATTGGCTGGTGTAAATGGAGATAAAACTCGTAATATTTTTTGTACGCAGTTATTTGCTGAATTAATTTCAATTTCTGGAGAATATTTATTGATTGATCAAATACCATTGGATTTATTAGGAAAATCAGTACATATTTTTTTAAAAAATAATATTTTATTAATTTATCCATTGACGTAAATAATATTAACATTTATAAAAGGTAATAAGCACATGACTCGTATTATTGTGGTTACTTCGGGTAAGGGGGGAGTTGGTAAAACTACCTCTAGTGCAGCAATTGCAACTGGTTTTGCTCAAAAGGGAAATAAAACAATAGTTATTGATTTTGATATTGGATTAAGAAATTTAGATTTAGTTATGGGATGCGAGAGAAGAGTAGTATATGATTTAATCAATGTTATTCAAGGAGATGCTACAATTCATCAAGCGATTATAAAAGATAAATACACAGAAAATTTATTTATCTTACCTGCATCTCAAACAAGAAATAAAGATTCTTTAACGAAAGAAGGAATTAAAAAAATTTTTAAACAATTGTTAGATATGAATTTTGAATTTATTATTTGCGATTCTCCAGCCGGAATTGAAACAGGTGCAATATTAGCAATTTATTTTGCAGATGAGGCTATTATTACTACAAATCCTGAAGTTTCTTCTGTACGTGATTCTGATCGAATTTTAGGAATTATATCATCAGAATCTAAACGATCTAAAAATAATGAATTTCCTATTAAAGAATATTTATTGTTAACTCGTTATAACCCAGTTCGAGTAAATAAAGGAGATATGTTAAGTATGCAAGATGTATTAGATGTATTAAGAATTCCTCTTATTGGAGTAATTCCCGAAGATTCTTCAGTATTAAAAGCATCTAATCAAGGTGAATCGATTATTTTAGACTCGAATTCTCTAGCAGGAAAAGCATACATTGATACAGTTGATCGATTGTTAGGAAAAAAATGTGCTTTTAGATTCCTTGAAGAAGAAAAAAAAAGTTTTTTTCATAGATTATTTTGGAGATAATATATGACAATTTTGGATTTTTTTCTTTCTCGTAATAAAAATACAGCACATATAGCCAAAAGAAGACTCAAAATTATTATATCAGATAGAAAAAATAATAATATTCGACCTAAATATTTTCTAAAATTAAAAAAAGAAATATTTACTGTTATTTGTAAATATGTGAAAATTAACCCAAATATGATAAAAATCCAATTAAATCAAAAAAGAGAAGATTTTTCAATTTTAGAATTGAATATTATTTTACCCGAATAAAATACTGCTTAATAAATTATTAAAGGAAATAAAACATGATATATTTACTATTAGGATATATTTTATTTTATCACTCTTAATATGTGAAATTTTATTCAAAATATCTCAATGATTTTAATTTTGATATTTAACTTTTAATATTTTGTATTTTATTTTTTTAAAATATTTAAAATATTTTATGTAGGGAATCACAAATGAGTGAAAAAATTATTATTTTTGATACATCATTACGAGACGGCGAACAATCTTTACAGGCTAGTTTAAGTGTAAAAGAAAAATTACAAATTGCCATGGCTTTAGAAAGAATGAATGTTGATATTATTGAGGTGGGATTTCCTATTTCATCCCCTGGGGATTTTGAATCTGTTCGTACTATTTCAAAAAACATTAAAAATACTAGAATATGTAGTTTGGCTCGTTGTATTGATGAAGATATTGACGTGGCAGCAGACGCTATGTCAATATTAGATTTTTTTCGAATTCATATATTTTTAGGAACTTCTAATTTACATGTTCATTCTAAATTAAAAAAGAATTTTAATGAAATCATATCTATGGCGATACGCTCTATTAAACGCGCAAAACGTTATACTGACGATATTGAATTTTCATGTGAAGATGCTGGTAGAACCTCAATAGACAATCTTTGTAGAATTGTAGAACAAACCATTAAACATGGTGCAACTACAATTAATATTCCAGATACAGTAGGTTATACAATTCCTGATCAATTTGGTAAAATTATTAAATCATTATACCAGAAAGTTCCCAATATTGACAAAGCAACTATTTCTATACATTGTCACGATGATTTAGGGATGGCTGTTGGAAATTCAATTTCCGCAATTATGGCTGGAGCTAGACAAGTAGAAGGTACGATTAATGGTATTGGGGAAAGAGCAGGTAATGCAGCGTTAGAAGAAATTATAATGGCAATTCAAGCTAGAAAAGATTTATTGAATGTACATACTACTGTGAATACAACCGAAATATATCGAACGAGTAAAATTATTAGCCAAATTTGTAATACACCAATACCAGCTAATAAGGCGATTGTTGGTAGTAATGCTTTTTCACATTCTTCTGGTATACATCAAGATGGAGTATTAAAAAATAGAGAAAATTATGAAATTATATCTCCAAGAGATATAGGTCTAAAGGAAGTACAATTAAATCTTACTTCACGATCTGGACGTGCAGCAGTTAGACATCGCATGCGTGTAATGGGATATAAAGATAGTGAATATGATATTAATGAATTATATTCTTCTTTTTTAAAATTAGCAGATAAAAAGGGTCAAGTTTTTGATTATGATTTAGAGGCATTGGCTTTTATAAATAATCAACAAGAAAGTTCAGAATATTTTAAATTAAAGTATTTTCATGTTAAATCTAGTTCTACCGGATCTGCAGAAGCTTCGGTAACCCTGATTTGCGGAAAAGAAACTATTACTCAATCCGCAAAAACTGGTAATGGTCCAGTTGATGCAGTTTACCGTGCTTTAAATAAAATTTCGGAATATAAAATTATTTTACAAAAATTTCAACTTGTTGCTAAAGGAAAAGGAAAAGATGCACTAGGACAAGTAGACATTTTAGTGGAATATAATAAACGAATATTTCATGGAATTGGATTAGAAACTGATATTATTGAATCTTCTGCCAAAGCTATGGTTAATGTTTTAAATAATATTTGGAGAGCAAATCAAGTTATTTTAAAATTAAGACAAATGTAATTAATCATTTTTTATTAAAATATTTGATTTTATTTTTAGTAGAAATGTTATAATTAAATTATCTTTTTAATTTAACAATAATTTAATATGAAAAATAATTTTTGCATTGCAGTTCTGCCGGGTGACGGAATAGGTCCTGAAGTTATGCAACAAGCGTATAAGATTTTAAATATTTTAAAAGATAAGTGTTTACTCAATCTTCAATTTATGGAATATGATATTGGAGGTATTGCAATTGATAAATATGGTGTTGCATTACCACAAAAAACATTATTAGGTTGCCAAAAATCCGATGCAATTTTATTGGGTTCAATAGGTGGTCCTAAATGGCAATCATTACCAGATAAACAACAACCTGAAAGAAGTGCTTTGTTACCATTAAGAAAACATTTCAATTTATTTGTTAATATTCGTCCGTCTATATTACATCCTGAATTGAAAAACTTATCTCCTTTACATTCTCGTATAACTCGTTTTGGTTTTGAAATACTGTGTATACGTGAATTAACGAGTGGAATATATTTTGGAAACTCGGGAAATAATCTTAATCAAGAATTACAGGAGTATGCATTTGATACAGAAATATATTATAAATTTGAAATTGAGCGCATAGCTCATTTTGCTTTTAAAACTGCACAAAAGCGTAAAAAAAAAATTGTTTCTGTTGATAAAGCAAATGTATTACAAAGTTCTAAATTATGGAGAAGAACAGTAGAAGAAGTATCTAAAAATTATCCTGATGTAGAATTATCGCACTTATATATTGATAATGCAGTCATGCAAATTATAAAACATCCTAATACATTTGATATTATTTTATGTTCTAATTTATTTGGTGATATTTTATCAGATGCTTGCGGAATGTTAACAGGTTCAATTGGAATGTTAGCTTCTGCTAGTTTAAATGAAAATAATTTTGGTTTATATGAACCAGCAGGAGGATCTGCACCAGATATTCAGGATAAAAATCTTGCAAATCCAATTGCTCAAATACTTTCAATTGCTTTAATGTTACGTTATAGTATGAATTTACATGAATTATCAGATGCAATTTATTCATCAGTAAATACTGCACTAAAACAGGGATATAGAACATTTGATATTACCGATAATACAGATTATATTAGTACTGATCAAATGGGAGATATAATTTCTAAATTATTTATAAAAGAGGTATGAAGTGGGAAAAACATTATATGATAAATTATATGATAGTCATATAGTTTACAAAGACACGAATGATACATCAATTTTATATGTTGATCTTCATTTAATCCATGAAGTAACATCTCCTCAAGCTTTTCATTCATTAAAACTAAACAAACGAAGTATACGATGCCCTCAAAAAACTTTTGCAACTATGGATCATAATGTTTCCACTAAAATACAAGATATTAATAGCTTAGATAGTATGGCTAAAATTCAAATAGAAACTTTAATAAAAAATTGTAATGATTTTAATATATCGTTATATGATTTAAATCATCCAAACCAAGGTATTGTACATGTTGTCGGACCTGAACAGGGGATGACATTACCTGGTATGATAATTGTTTGTGGTGACTCTCATACTTCTACTCATGGGGCTTTTGGTTCTTTAGCATTTGGAATTGGAACATCTGAAGTGGAACATGTTTTTGCTACACAGACAATTAAACAAAAACGATTCAAAAATATGAAAATAGAGCTTGTTGGAAGTATTAATCCAATTATAAGTACTAAAGATATAATATTATTTATTATTAATAAACTGGGTGTTTCAGGTGGAACAGGATATGTTGTAGAATTTTTTGGAAATATTATTTCATCTTTCAGTATGGAAAGTCGTATGACTTTATGTAATATGGTGATTGAAATGGGAGCAAAATCTGGATTAATTGCTCCAGATGAAGTAACTTTTAATTATTTAAAAAATAAACCCCTTATAAAAAAAAATACATGGAATAATGCCGTTCAATTTTGGAAAACATTAAAATCTGATAAAAATGCCTATTTTGATAAATCTATATCTATTGATTTGAATCATTTATCCCCCCAGATTACATGGGGCACTAATCCTAGCCAGGTAGTATCAATTAATCAGCCCATTCCCCCAATTGAATCATTTTCAAATTCTATAGAACAGGAATCTGCCAAAAAATCATTATTATATATGGGATTAAAACCCGGTGTTTTTTTGAATAATGTAAAAGTTAATAAAGTATTTATTGGATCGTGTACTAATTCAAGAATAGAAGATTTAAGAATAGCAGCTAAAGTTATAAAAAATAAATATGTCCATAAAAATGTTAAAGCAATTGTTGTACCGGGTTCAAAATTAGTTAAAAAACAAGCTGAAGAAGAAGGATTGGATCAAATATTTCTTAACGCAGGTTTTGAATGGAGATTACCTGGATGTTCGATGTGTTTAGGAATGAATGATGATCAATTAAATGCGGGAGATAGATGTGCTTCAACTAGTAATAGAAATTTTGAAAATCGTCAAGGTTTAGGTGGTAGAACACATTTAGTTAGTCCTGCTATGGCAGCAGCGGCAGCAATATTCGGAAAGTTTACAGATGTTAGAGAATTATTATAATTTATAATTATATAGAGGATTTATGATGTTAACTTCATTTATTAGTCATACTGGTATTATTGCTCCTATGGATAGATCGAATGTAGATACGGATGCTATTATACCAAAACAATTTTTACAAAAAATTAACAGAACTGGGTTTTCTGAACATTTATTTCATAATTGGAGATTTTTAAATGGAAATACAAAAACTCCTGATTTAAATTTTGTATTAAATCAAAAACATTATAAATCAGCTAGTATTTTAATATCTCGCGAGAATTTTGGTTGTGGATCTTCACGAGAACATGCTGTTTGGGCTTTATTAGATTATGGTTTTAAATCAATTATTGCCCCAGATTTTGCAGATATATTTTATGATAATAGTTTTAATAATCAATTACTTTTAATTACTTTATCAAAAGTACATATTGATAGTATATTTAACATTGTTTTTAAAAATCCAGGTATACAGGCTACTATCAATTTAAAAATGAATTTTATTATATTAAAAAATCAAAAATATATTATTAAAATTAATGATTTTCATCGACATTGTTTATTAAACGGATTTGATAGTATTGACTTGACGATGAAATACGAAAGATATATTTCAAAATATGAAAAAAATATACCTGTTTTTTATCAATAAACAAATGCAATTTATTTTCAATATAACTTATTAAACTACATATAATTATTAATTTTCAATTATGTAGTTTAATACATTTTTATGATTTAAGATGTTTTTTATAAATTGGGGTATTTAAATAATTTAGTTTTATGTGTTTTATTGAAAAAAAATTTATTTTTTTTTTCCGTATTTTTGATATGGTTAGTGGAATTAAATCTTGAGAATGCGGTTCTATAATATTATAGAATTTTAAAAATGTATTTTGTATAGATTTAAAATAAATATTCCCATCTCCAATAATATTCCACTGATTTTTTAATGACGAAATTTTTTTATATGCTTCATCTATATTTAATAAAACTTCTGTTTTTTTTCCTACCCAAATATTTTTTGGATTTTTAATATATTGCCCCCAATATATATTTTTTTTTCCTGATTTGATACATATAATCACTTTTTTTAATCTTTCTTTGCGCCATGCTTGTTCTGCTAATACTATTAATGTAGATATTCCAATTACGGGGATATTATAAGGAATTGATAATCCCAGCGCAATACTACTTGCAATTCTAATACCAGTAAAATTTCCAGGACCATTAGAAAATGAAATCATTTTGATATGATTCATTTTTATATTATTTCGAATCAATAGCAATTTTAAACATGATAAAACATATTTTTCATGATTTTTTTTACATATTTTAAATTCACTATCAATTTTTTCATTTTTTAATATTGAAATGGAACAATAATTTAATGAAGTATCAATAGAAAGAATAGTTTCATACATATTTTAATTATTTAAAATTATTTGGAAGTATTATAATGAATATAACATATTTTATTTATTATAAAATATCTTAATTCATTTTATAAATATTATTTTATTAAAAATAAATATATTTAATTAGATTTATTTTTAGTGATTCGGATTAAATTAATTTGATATTTCTTAATCGAAACAATATTAAAATTTAATGGTGGAATATAAATATTTTCTCCAACTTTTGGTAGTTTTCCATAATGTGAAATTAATAATCCAGCTAAAGAAGCATATTTTTTCTTTTCATACACAAACTCTTGTATTTTAAAAAATTGACCTAGGGAATGAATATCTGTATTACCTTTTACTAACCAACTATCTTTTTCAACAATAATCTCTGGTGTTTCATCAGCATCTGGAAATTCTCCTGCAATGGCTTCTAATAAATCTAATGGAGTAATTAATCCTTGTACTACTCCAAATTCATTCATTACAATTACACAAATCCCTTTAGATTTTTTTAGAATTTTTAATAAATTAATTGGATCTAAAGTATCCAAAACAATTATTGGGGGATTTTTAGAAGCAAATTCAAAAATATTTTCTAAACCATTATCTAATGTAACTAGTAATTCTTTTGCTCTAACAATACCAATAATTTTATCTAATTCGCCTTTACATACTGGAAATAAACTATGCGGTGTATCTAATAATTTTATTCTAATTTCTGTAGTATTATTTTTTACATTAATCCATGAAATTTCATTTCTAGGTGTCATCATGCTTTGGATAGATCGTCCTGAAAATCCTAATACACCATGAATCATATATCTTTCTTCATCCTTTAAGCTTGCTAAATTTGATTCTGTTGAATGTAATTGAAAAAAACTTTTATTTTTGAATTTTTTTTTATTTTTTTTTTGATTTTTAACTTCTGCACGCATAAAATTTAAAATAGTTTCAGAAGCTCTTTGCCGAATGGGTCGATGAGATTCATGTTTAATAAAGTTATATAATGCAATTTGATTAAAAATTTCTATAAGCACGGAAAATCCAATTGAAACATATATATATTTTTTTGGAATATATAATCCTAATGATTCTGATACTAAACTTAATCCAATCATTAATAAAAAACTTAGACATAACACTATAATTGTTTGGTGTAAATTGACAAATTTTGTTAATGGTTTTGAGGCTATTAACATTATGCTTGTAGCAATAACGACCGCTAACATCATAATAAACAATTTATTTACCATACCAATTGCTGTAATTACAGAATCTAATGAAAAAATTGCATCTAAAATAACTATTTGTAAAATTATAGTCCAAAATCCAGGGTAATTTTTATTTGTTTTATTATTATTTTGATGTCCTTCAAGTTTTTCATGTAATTCAATTGTTGCTTTAAATAATAAAAATAAACCTCCTGTTAATAATATAATTTCTCTACCAGAAAAACTAATATATTTATTATTAAATATAGGATGAGTTAATGTAATCATCCAAGATATCGTGGATAATAATATTAATCTCATAATTAGTGATAGCCCTAGCCCTATTAAGCGTGCTTTATCCCTTTCATGTGGAGGTAATTTTTTTGATAAAATAGCAATAAATATTAAATTATCTATACCTAATACTATTTCTAATAAAACAAGGGTTAATAATCCAATCCAATTAGATGGGTGAAAAAATCCCATGAAAATACTCCATAAAAATAATAAATATGTTTATATTTTAAAAATGTATATAACCAAGAATAATAAAATAAAAATTTTTATTATTCTTGATATAGTTTTAATGATATATGTATGTTTTATTATATAAAGCAATAATTCTGTCTTGTGTTGAAGGATGTGAAGAAAATAAGTTTAAAATAGATTTTGATTTACCGTGAATATAATGAGTACTCATATTATGAGAAACCGATGGTTCACGAATTTGTTTAAATCGTTCTAGTGCACTGATCATTTGTTTTCTTGGCACAAATTTTGTAGCATCTGCATCTGCTCGATATTCTCGATATCTAGAATATTTCATAACTATCATGCTTGCTAATGCACCAAAAATAATTTGTAATATTGTGGATAAAAATAAATTTATAAATACAGTAGCATATTTTACATAAATAGATTCTTTTTGAGTGCTAATTATATATGAAATAACTTTTGTAATTAGGTAAGATATAAAAAATACAAAAGTATTTACTACACCCTGCATTAAAGATAGTGTCACCATATCCCCATTAATAATATGACTCATTTCATGAGCAATAACTGCTTCAATATGTTTTTTATTCATATTCTTTAATAATGCAGTTGAAAGCGCTAATAATGCAGAATTTTTAGATTTTCCTGTAGCAAATGCATTAATTTCTGGCGTATAATATATAAATATTTCTGGAGGTTGAATATTTACTTGTTTGGATTGTCTTTGTATTGTTTGAAAAATCCACAATTCAAATTGATTTCTTGAATTTTGAGTAATTATATGTCCATTAAATGATAATCGTGCTATTTGTTTTGATAAAATCAATGATATTATTGAACCTGAAAATCCTACTAATATAGATAATACGATCAATCCAGCAATACTGTCAGACTGCATTCCTGTTAAAAATAATACTGTACCAAAGATAACTGTTACAGCAAAATTTGTGATTAAAAAAAGAAAAATTCGAATAATCAAATTATATCTTCCTTGTTTTAAGTGAATTTTATATTTAATAAAATATACGATTAAAATTATTTAATAAATATTTATAATAAATATCATTACATATATTATTAAAATGTGTAAATAATTATCATTAAATTAAAATTAATATTTATAAATATTTAAAAAATATTTTATACAATATATTTTTATCTAATACAAAATATTATAACATTGAAAAAGATATTTTTTAAATATTTATAAATTAATTTATATATTTAGTATATTAATATTATATAAAAATTTTATATTTTTAAAAATATTTATATATTATATATTTTTTTAAATATCATAATTCATTTTCATGAAATTTTGATGTAAATTTGGACCCCATGAACCAGATTTATATAATGTTGGTTTTGTATTAGTATGAGACCATGCATTTATAATAGAATCTACCCATATCCAAGACGCTTCTATTTCTTGTTTAGAAACAAATAATGTTTGATTATTTTTCATACTTTCTAATAATAATTTTTCATATGCGTCTGATATATTATTTTGTTTTATTTTTGATCGATAATTAAAATTAAGTTTTTGATTTTCTAAGGTATATTTAGAATTTAGGTCTGGTACTTTATTTAAAAAATTAATTTCTATACCTTCATTTGGTTCAAGTCTAATTTTTAATATATTTTTAGAATTATTTTTAAATAAATTTTTTGATATATTTTTAAAACATATAATAATTTCGGATTTTTTATCAAATAGACGTTTTCCGGTGGTAAGATAAAATGGTATGTTTTTCCATTGATCATTATCAATATATGTTTTAATTGATACGAAGGTTTCGGTTTGGCTATTTTTATTAGCATCCCTTTCATTTAAATATGAAGGTACAAATTTTCCATCAATTATACCAGAATCATATTGTCCAATAAGTGTATTTTGTGTAATATTATTTATATCAATTTTTCGTAATTTTTTTAATACTTTAATTTTTTCTTCTTGAATATGTTGATCAGTTAATGTTTTAGGAGGAGACATTGCAATAATACTTAATATTTGTAATAGATGATTTTGTACCATATCTCGCATTTGCCCTATTTTATCAAAATATCCCCACCTTCCTTCAATACCCACTTTTTCTGCAATAATAATTTTTATATATTTAACTGTTTTATAATTCCAATTATTATAAAATAGAGGATTTGAAAACCGCAAAGCTAATAAATTTAAAATAGTTTCTTTTCCTAAATAATGATCAATTCTAAATATTTGTTTCTCTTTAAAATATTTTCCAATTTTATGATTAATTTTTTTGGAAGAATATAATGATGTTCCAATTGGTTTTTCTACAATAATTCTATTTGGAATAATATTATATTCAATTTTACCCAAACCTTCACAAATATTCGAAAATTTATTGGGAGGTACAGCAAGATAATAAATATTAGTATTATTATTTTGAAGTAATATGTTTTTTAATTTAAAAAATTTTTGAATTTTACAAATATCTAAATTAAAAAATATTAAACGATTTTTAAATCGATTCCATGAAATTAATTTTATTTTTTTTTTATAAAATGTTTTTAATGATTGTAAAATTATTTGGATATAATTTTCATATTTTAAATTTCCTCTTGCGATTCCAATAATGCGAGTATTTTTATGTAAATAATTATATTCTTCTAATTGATACAAAGCAGGTATTAATTTTCTACGAGATAAATCACCTTTTATTCCAAAGATAACTAAATTATATGATTGTATAATTGCAATATTCACTCTACCCTCATTGTTTAATGATTATTTTTATATTATAAAGAAAAAATATTTTTTATTATAGGATTTTAAAAAAAATCAATATAGCAAAGAATATTATAAAAATAATTTATATATTTTTAAATTTTTATATAAATTATATTTATTTAAAATTATTTTAGAATATATACATTTTTTTGAATCATATTTTATTTATTATAATATTAAATTATATTTATTTTTAAAAATATATCATTTAAATTCATAAAATAGTAAGAATATATAAAAATATTTCTTAAACATCAAATGGATAACAAATATGTTAAATCAAAAGATTAGAAGAACAAAAATAGTTGCAACATTAGGTCCATCAACAGATAAAAATAATATTCTTGAAAAAATTATATTATCCGGAGCAAATGTATTACGATTAAATTTTTCACACGGTAATTCTGAAGAACATGAGAAACGTGCCTATCATGCTCTAAAAGTAATTAAAAAAACTGGATTTAATATAGCTCTTTTAGGGGATTTACAAGGTCCGAAGATTCGAATTTCCACATTTCGTAATAATTTTGCTATTCTTATTCCGGGTCATGTATTTTTATTAGATTCTACCCTTCAACCGAATGAAGGGAATGAAAATCAAGTAGGAATAGATTATAAAAAATTACCATTAGATGTTAATGTTGATGATATTTTATTATTGGATGATGGTAGAATACAATTAAAAATTATTAAAGTAAATACAATGCAGATTTTTACAAGAATCATTGTTGGAGGAAAATTATCGAATAATAAAGGAATTAATAAATTAGGTGGTGGATTATCTGCAATATCATTAACTAATAAAGATAAATCAGATATTTTACTTGCAGCAAAAATTGGAGTGGATTATTTAGCAATATCATTTCCAAGAGATCCCCAAGATATCATTGAATCAAAAACTCTAGTAAAGCAAGCGGGTAGTCATGCTAAAATAATTGCAAAAATTGAAAGAGCAGAAGCTGTTGCGAATAAATACATAATGAAAAAAATGATATTAGCTTCAGATGCTATTATGGTTGCTCGGGGTGATTTAGGGGTTGAAATTGGCGATTCTGAAATTATTGGTGTACAAAAAAAATTGATTAGATATGCTAGAAAACTTAATCGTGTTGTAATTACAGCTACTCAAATGATGGAATCTATGATTAATAATCCCATGCCTACTCGAGCAGAAGTGATGGATGTTGCTAATGCTGTCTTAGATGGGACGGATGCTGTTATGTTATCCGCTGAAACAGCTTCAGGGAAATATCCTTCTAAAACAGTAAGGTTTATGGCAAAAATATGCCAGGGAGCTGAAAAAATACCAAGTATTAATGTCTCTAAACATCGATTGAATATCACATTTGATAATATTGAAGAAGCTCTTACAATGTCTGCTATGTATGCAGCTAATCATTTGTCCGGGGTGAGCGCAATTCTATGTATGACAGAATCGGGGAAAAGTGCACTATTAACATCTAGAATTACATCGGGTTTACCAATTTTTGCGTTATCTAAAAATCAAAAAACACTTAATTTAGTAACATTATATAGGGGTGTTATTCCTATTTATTTCAATAGTAAAAATGATGGATTAAAAGTAGCAAATGAAGCTATTAAATTGCTTGTTCGAAAAAAATTTTTATTTCTTAAGGATTTAATAATTTTTACCCAGGGTGATATCATGGGTATTGTTGGAACAACTAATACAATTAGAATATTACAAGTAATGTAATTAAATTTTTAAAATATCTTATTCTTATTATGATTAATAATAATATTATATATTATTATTAATGTTATCTTTAATATTTTCAAATATTCTTAACTTATGATTCAATTAAAAAATGTATTTATTACTTTATCTAATCGTAGCATTTTATCAAATATATCTTTATCTATAATACCTAATCGTATTTTGACAATTATTGGGCCTAATGGAGCAGGGAAATCTACATTAGTGCGTGTAATATTAGGTTTATTAAAACCAAATAAAGGAAATATTATTCGTCGTAAAAATTTAAAAATTGGTTATGTTCCTCAAAAAATTAATTTAGATATTACATTCCCAATTTCAGTAATTAAATTTATGGAATTATTTAATTATGATAAACAGAAACAGAACATTTTAAAAGCTCTCCAGAATGTACAAGCAGAACATTTAAAAAATTTTCAGATTACTAAATTATCTGGAGGAGAAATACAAAAAATACTATTAGCTCGTGCATTATTAAACAAACCAGAACTATTAATTTTAGATGAACCCAATCAAGGAATAGATATGTCTAGTCAAATGATTTTATATAAATTAATTAATAAATTAAGAAAGCAGTTGTCATGTTCTATGTTAATAGTATCACATGATTTAAATTTAGTAATGTCATATACTGATGAAGTCATTTGTCTAAATAATCATATTTGTTGTTCAGGTGCTCCAGAAATAGTTTCAAAAAATTTAGAATTTATTTCTATATTTGGTGATATAAAAGAAAAAAATTTAGCTTTATATCGTCATAATCATGATCATAATCACATCAATTTTATTTAATAAATAATATGGAATTATTAATAATTTTACAGAAAGTTATACAAATTCATTCAAATTTATATTTAAGTTGGATTTCGGGTTTATTATTATCTTTATCATGTGGTTTTTTAGGTGCATTTGTTGTTTGGCGTAAAATGTCATCTTTTGGAAATACTTTATCACACGCTTCTTTATTAGGTTTATCCATTTCTTTATTATTAAATATAGATGCATTTTATGTAGTGTTATTCATTGTTATTATTTTAACAATAATTATTGTATATTTAGAATATTCTTCAGATTTATCTTTAGATGCTATATTAGGAGTAATAACATATAGTTCTTTATCTCTGGGTATGATTATTATTAATATTATTCCAAAAGATAAAAAAACAGATTTATCTGCTTATTTATTTGGTGATTTACTTTTATTAAAAAAACATGATTTTATTATTATTTTATTAATGAGTGCAATAATATTAATAACATTAATATATTTTTGGAAAAATATGATATCTGTTATTATTAGTTCTGAACTATCATATATTAATGGGATTAATGTATTTAAAATGCGTTTAATTTTAATGATTATGACTGCTTTGTTAATAGGTATTTCCACAAAATTAATCGGTGCTTTATTAATTACCTCATTATTAATTATTCCACCAATAACTGTTCAAAAATTTATTTCATCTCCAGAACAGATGGTAATATATTCAATTATTATAAACATGATATCAATAACATTTGGAGTAATATTTTCTATTTTTTATAATCTTCCTATTAGTCCAATTATTATATTATTTGAATCAATGATATTTTTTATTAGTATAATGTTATGATATACAATTTATTTTTTTTAAATATTAAATATTTATATTATGATAAATATTTTCAACATCATTAAGATTTTTAAGATTTTTTAGAATTTTGGTAAAATTATAAGTATCTTTTAAATCTATTTTTAGTTTTGGTGTAAAAATGATTTTTTTTGAATATATTTTTTGATTTTTGGATTGAAATTCCTGTTGTATAATATTTGATGCATTCATATCACAAATAAGTTGTATAAATTTATGATTAATAATTTTAATATTCTCTATATATTCCGAAAAATTATTGATTTCTTTTTGAATGTTATCATTATTTATAAATATTAATTCGTTTCTCTTATTAAATAAATATTCTACAGAAGTATTTTTTCCTAAAGAATAATTACATTGTGAGAATATATATTTAATATTTGAAACTGTTTTTTGGTGATTATTACTTAAACATTGAATTAATAGCGCTATTCCTTTTGGTCCGTGACCTCCGTAAAAAAAAATTTTAGCATAATTTTTTTTTTTTTTTTTAAGATCATAATAATTTATAGCATGATTAATATTATTTCGAGTCATATTATTTGATAAAGCTTTATTAATGATTTTTCTTAATTGAAAATTTGAATCTGGATCTTTACCAGCTGATTTTACAGCAATAATAATTTCTCTAGTGATTTTTGTAAAAATTATACTTTTTTTTTTATCTTGTCTAGCTTTCCTATGTTTTGTATTAGACCATTTACTATGTCCTGACATGTTTTAAATATCCTATTGAAATAAATTATAATAATGTTAAATAATTTAAATATTTAAGATTATTTAATATGTTAATTTACTGGGGGCACCAGTCATTAAGCAGGTTGCAGAATTGGTTTTAGGAAATGCAATCACATCTTTTATGCTATTACTATTTGTTAATAGCATGGTAATGCGATCTAAACCTAATGCTATTCCAGCGTGTGGGGGTGTTCCGTATTTTAAAGCATTAATAAAAAAATCAAATTCTTTTTCATTATGATATGAATTTTTTATATTTAATATTTTTAAGACAGTTTTTTGCATATGAAAATCATGTATTCTTACTGATCCTCCACCAATTTCATATCCATTAATTACAAGATCATAAGAATCTGCAATAATTAATTCTGGTTTATTTTTTAATTCTTGAATGGTAGAATTTTTAGGCGCTGTAAATGGATGATGTATAGAAGATAAATGATTTTTATCATCTTTCATAAACATTGGAAAATCTATGATCCAAACTGGTTTCCAGCTATTTTTAATTGTTAAATTTAATTCATTTCCTATTTTTATTCTTAAATTACCTAAAATTTTATTAACTAAATTATTTTTTCCAGATAATATTAGTATCATGTCACCGTTATTTGCTTTTATATTTTTTATAATTTTAAATATATTTTGGATATTCAAAGTTTTTTTAGTAGCACTAAAAATACCCTTTTTACCAGATTGTATTGAAAATATTTTAATATAAAAAAAATTAATATTTTTATTTTTTTTTATTATGGTGTTATAAATATGTATTTGATTTGAATTTAAAAATAAACCTTTTGGAATTAATAAAGCGGCTGATCTTGAAATCATATTAATTTTTTTATTTTTATAAGGATTATTTTCAAAAATATGCTCAACATCAATTAATTTAAGTGGATTTCTTAAATCAGGTTTATCAGATCCATATTTTTTCATTGCTTCATTAAAAGAGATAATTGGAAAATCTGATAATTTAAAATTAATAATTTTTTTCCATAATATTTTAATTATATATTCAGATAGATGACGTATTTGTTTTGAATTTACAAAAGATATCTCGATATCAATTTGTGTAAATTCCGGTTGTCTATCTGATCGCAAGTCTTCATCTCTAAAACATTTTACAATTTGATAATATTTATCTATTCCAGAAATCATTAATAATTGTTTAAATAATTGTGGAGACTGAGGTAATGCATAATATTTGTTTCGATATAATCGACTAGGTACTAAATAATCTCTTGCTCCTTCCGGAGTGGATTTAGTTAATAGGGGTGTTTCTATATTTAAAAATTTTTTTTTTTGCATAATAGATTGAATAATATTTGTAATATTATTTCGAATTGTAAGATTTCTAATCATATTAGGGTGACGTAAATCTAAATAACGGTATGTGAATCTCATTTTTTCATGATTAACTTGATTTATATCTATTGGTAATACCTCTGAAGTGTTTAAAATTTTTACTTTAAATGCAATAATTTCAATATCTCCAGTAACAAGATTTTTATTTCGATTTTTTAAAGATCTTGCTTGTACTTTACCAATGATTTGAATACAAAATTCATTTTTTAATTTTAAAGCAATTTGAAAACTTTCATAATTTATAGGATGAAAAAATATTTGTATAATTCCTTCTCTATCTCTTAAATCAAGAAAAATAAATTTTTTAAATTTTCGTATTCGATCTACCCATCCACATAAAGTAACTTTTTTGTCAATATCTAGTAGTCGAATTTCTCCACAATATTTTGTTCGCATATGTTATCCTTATGGATAATTAATAAAAATTTTTATAAAATAATAAATAACATTTTTATAAAATTATTTAATAAATTATTTAAGCATGTATTTGTATATTTTAAATATTATATTAAATATTATTTATTTTTAAATAATTAAAATTTATCTATTTTAAAATATCAATATAAATTTTATCTACTTCTAAAAATAATTCTTCCTTTGGTTAAATCATATGGTGTAAGCTCAATAGTTACTTTATCACCTGTTAATATTCGAATATAATTTTTTCTCATTTTTCCTGATATATGTGCTGTAATAATATGTTTATTTTCTAATTCTACTCTAAACATAGTATTTGGTAATGTATCAATTATGATACCTTGCATTTCAATATTGTTTTCTTTAATCATATAATTTCCCAATTATTTTTAAATTTCAATATCATTTATTTTAGTTAAATTTAAGGTATTTATATATTTTTCTGCATCTAGTGCAGCCATGCATCCACTACCAGCTGATGTAATTGCTTGTCGATAAAATGGATCCGCAACATCTCCTGCGGCAAAAATACCTGGTATATTAGTTTGTGTATGAAATTCAGTATTTTCAGAAATAATTTTAATATAACCATGATCTAATTTTATTTTATTTTTAATAAATTCTGTATTTGGAGTATGTCCAATTGCAATAAATAATGCTGATACATTAATTGTTTTAATTTCTTGAGGATTGATTTTAGATTGAATTTTTATACCAGAGAAAGCTAAATTATTTTCTAAAATTTCTTGAATAAAATATTGAGTATATAGTATTACTTTTTTTTCTAGAATTTTTTTTTCTAATCTTTTAATTAAAATATTTTCTGCTCTAAAAGTTTGATTGCGATGAATTAAGTGTATTTTTTTAACAATATTTGATAAATATAATGTTTCCTCTATTGCAGTATTTCCACCACCAACTATTGCTACTTCTTTTTCTTTAAAAAAGAAACCATCACATGTTGCGCAAGTCGATATTCCTTTTCCAAGAAATTTTATTTCATTGTGTAAACCTAAATATCGAGGAGATGAACCGGTGGCAATAATAATTGCATCACATGTATATTGATATTCAGTACAATTTACATAAAATATTTTTTTTTTAGATTGAATATTTATAACATAATCAAAAATAATTTCAGTATTTAATTGAGTAGCATGTTTTTCCATGCGATTCATTAAATCAATTCCTAAAGTTTTTTCAAAATCTCCAGGCCAATTTTCGATTTGATATGTTGTTGTTAATTGCCCTCCTTTTTGTAATCCAGTAATTAATAAAGGATTAAGATTAGCACGTGCTGCATATATAGCAGCTGTGTATCCTGCTGGACCAGAACCAATAATAATTAATTTTTTATGTGTTATTTTTAATGATTCTTTCATGTATTTCTCTCAGATTATACGTGAATAATACAAAATTTGCGAATTTTTATGAATTAATATTAAACTATTTTATTTTCTATGTTATTTAAACATGTGAAATTCTTATATTCTAAAATATAATATATAATTATATTATAAATAATAAATATATTATATTCATTTAATAAATAAAATATAATTAATATTATTTATATTGTATTTAAAAAAATATTATCAAACGATATAATTTTTTATATATTATATTTAGTATTAATTTAAAAATTCTAATATATATAAAAATAATATGATTGATCTTTCTCTATTACGTAATGAAATTGATATCATTGCGAATAAATTAAAAACAAGAGGATTTATTTTAAATATCAATTTATTTAATTCTATTGAAAATTCTCGTAAATTAATACAAATACAAACAGAAAATTTACAATCAAAATGTAATAATTTATCTAAAGAAATTGGAAAAAATAAAAATATTAAAAACAATTTTCAAGAATTAAAAAATCAAGTTTTAGAAATTAAGAAATTGTTAATTATTAATAAAAAAAAACTATTTCAATTAAAACTAGATATGAAAAAATTTTTATTATCTATACCTAATATTCCAGATCCAACAGTTCCAATTGGAATAAATTATAGTGATAATCGAAAAATTCAATATTGGGGTAAAATTAAAAAATATTCATTTAAAGTGAAAGATCATATTTCTATTGGAAAACAACATAATGGTTTTGATTGGTTCTCTGCTGTTCAAATTTCTGGTTCTCGTTTTGTAATTATGAAAAATAAAATAGCATTATTATATCGAGCATTAGGTCAATTTATGTTAGATGTACATATTAATCAACATGGTTATTCAGAAACATATGTACCATATTTAGTAAACCATGAAAGTTTATATGGAACAGGTCAATTACCAAAATTCGAAGACGAATTATTTTATGTATCTACAAAATACAAAAAAATACATCAAAATAAATATATTTTAATACCTACTGCTGAAGTTGCATTAACTAATATGTTTAAAAATAAAATTATTCATAAAAATGATTTACCGATTATGTTAACTGCTAATACCCCTTGTTTTCGTGCTGAAAATATATCTTATGGTCAAGATAAAAAAGGATTAATTCGTATGCATCAGTTTGATAAAGTTGAAATATTTCAAATTAGTCATCCAAATCAATCTATAAAAACTCTAGAAAATTTAACTTATCATGCAGAAAGAATTTTACAATTACTAGAACTGCCTTATAGAAAAATTTTATTATGCACAGGAGATATGGGATTTTCCGCGTCAAAAACATATGATTTAGAGGTATGGTTTCCTTCTCAAAATAATTATAGAGAGATATCTTCTTGTTCTAATATGTCAGATTTTCAAGCGCGAAGAATTAACATTAAGTATTGTACCAATAAAACGAGTAAAAAAAAATTAGTACATACAGTTAATGGGTCAGGTTTGGCAATTGGTCGAACATTAGCTGCGATATTAGAAAATTATCAACAATGCGATGGAACTGTTAAAATACCAAAAGTATTACAAAAAAAATATATGAATGACATGAATTTGATTGATTAAATATAACATACATATCATATAATATATTTTACATTTAAAAATTATCATAAAATATATGAAAAAAATAATATACAATTTTAGTGCCGGACCGGCTATGTTACCTCAGGAAGTATTAATAAAAGTTAAGAACCAATTTTTAAATTGGAATAATATAGGATCATCTATTATTGAAATTAGTCATAGAAGTTCAGAGTTTTTAAAAATTATTAAAAATTCTTATAAATATTTAAAAAAATTATTATCTATTCCAGATGAATATATTATTTTATTTTGTCAAGGTGGTGCTCGAGGACAGTTTTCTGCAGTTCCAATGAATTTATTAAATAAATTTTATACAGCAGATTATATTAATAGTGGATATTGGTCTTACCATTCCATGGTAGAAGCCTCCAAATATTGTACTCCATATCAAATTAATGTAAAATCCATTACAGAATCTAAAAAATCTATTCTTCCAATGAGTCAATGGAATTTAAATAAAAATACTGATTATGTACATTATTGTCCTAATGAAACTATTGAGGGTATTGCAATTCATGAAGAACCTAATTTTCAGGGGAAAATTGTAGTAGGTGATTTTTCTTCATCAATTTTATCGCGTTCTATTGATGTCAAAAAGTATGGTGTAATTTATGCTAGCGCTCAAAAAAATATTGGTCCTGCTGGGATTACATTAATTATTATGCGTAGAGATTTATTAAAATATAAAACAAATATTTTATTACCAACGATTTTAAATTATAAAACAATTTATAAAAATCAATCTATGTTTAATACACCAAATACTTTTTCTTGGTATGTTTCTGGGTTAGTTTTTAAGTGGATGATTAAGAATGGTGGAATAAGTTTTTTTGAAAAATTAAATTATAAAAAAGCAAAATTATTATATCAAAAAATTGATAGTAGTAATTTTTATATTAATGATGTGCATATTAAAAACCGATCTTATATGAATGTTGTCTTTAATTTAGTTGATCAAAAATTAAATGATCTTTTCTTAAAAGAATCTATAATGAATGGATTAAATTTTTTAAAAGGACATAAATTTTATGGAGGTTTTCGAGCTTCTATTTATAATGCTATGCCAATTTCTGGAGTTAAGGCATTAATTCAATTTATGACAGATTTTGAGTATAAATATAAATAGTTATTTTTTTTATTTACATTGTTTATAAGGAAAATTTTTGAATGGAGAAATTTTTAACGTTAAATCCTATATCTTCAGTATATGGAGATATATATTTACCTGGTTCAAAAAGTATTTCAAATCGTGTTCTATTAATGTCAGCAATGTCCAATGGTGTAACATGTATAAAAAATTTATTAAATAGTGATGATGTTAATCATATGTTAAAAGTTTTTCAAAAAATTGGAATAAAATTTAATATTAATAATGATTATAAAAATTGTATTATTGAGGGATGTTCTGGTCCATTATATTATTCTAATAATATTTCATTATTTTTAGGAAATGCTGGTACTGTAATGAGACCATTAACAGCAGCCTTTTCATTATTAAATAATGATATTATATTAACAGGAGACAGCAGAATGCAAGAACGTCCTATTAAAGATCTTGTTCTTGCTTTACGACAGGGGGGTGCAATTATTAAATATTTACAAAATGAAGGTTATCCTCCTATTAAAATTCAAGGTGGATTTCTAGGTGGTAAAATTATTATCAATGGAAACATATCTAGTCAATTTCTAACTTCTTTATTAATATCTGCTCCTTTAGCAAAATTGGATACTAATATTACACTTAAAAAACCTCTTATTTCAAAACCATATGTAGATATCACAATGAAATTAATGAAAAATTTTGGAATTACAGTATATCATGAAAATTATCAAAAATTTTTCATTAAAGGAAATCAAATTTATTATTCTCCAAAAAATATTTATATAGAAGGCGATGCCTCTTCAGCTTCTTATTTTCTTGCAGCTGCAGCAATTAAAGGAAAATCAGTTCGTGTAATAGGAATTGATAAAAATAGTATTCAAGGAGATATTCAATTTGTAAATATTTTAAAAAAAATGGGTGGAAAAATAAATTGGGGAAAGAATTTTGTTAAATGTTCTGAAGGTAGATTAAAAGCAATTGATTTAGATGCAAATGATATTCCTGATGCAGCTATGACAATTGCTATTCTTGCTTTATTTACATATAATGGAAAAACGACTATTATTCGAAACATATATAGTTGGAGATTAAAAGAAACAGATAGATTAAAGGCAATGACTATTGAATTAAAGAAAATTGGAGCTTTTGTGATAGAAGGAAAAGACTATATTTGTATTACTCCTCCTAAAAAATTTATTTATGCAAAAATTAATACATATAATGATCATAGAATGGCAATGTGTTTTTCTTTAATTGCACTATCTAATCAAAGTGTTACTATTATGAATCCTAAATGCGTTTCAAAAACTTTTCCTCAATATTTTCAGGAATTTAACAAAATTAGTGTATATAATTCATTAAAAAAATTTTAAAATACAAATAAATTTATCAGATTATATTTTCAGAAATAATAGTATAAAAATTATACATTTAATAAATTTAATACTTAATTTTCATTAGAGAATTTGTAATTATGATACTTCCTCTTGTGATAACTGTAGATGGTCCAAGTGCATCTGGAAAAAGTACGCTCTGTAAATTGCTTGCTAACAATTTAAGATGGTTTCATCTTGATTCAGGCGTAATTTATAGAATACTAGCTTGTTTATTTGTACAATATAATGTCCCTATGTTAAAAAAATTTTTAACCCCTATTTTACGTAATTTAGATTTTTATTTTATTTATAAAAATGGTTTGATATATAATTTGATTAAAAAACATTTTTCGTATAGATATATTATGTCTAAAAAAATAACATATATTTCTTCTAAATTAGCTACCATTCCATATGTAAGAAATTATTTATTAATCAAACAAAGATTGTTTCGTCGATATCCGGGATTAATTGCTAATGGAAGAGATATGGGGACTGTTGTATTTCCTGATGCAATAATTAAAATTTTTTTAAATGCCACATTAGAGGCAAGAGCATATCGAAGAATGATTGATTTAAAAAAGAAAGGTACTGATATTAATTATCAAGATGTATTGAATCAAATTTATAAAAGAGATTATCGTGATAAAAATAGGATATGTTCTCCATTGAATCCCGCTCATGATGCATTTATATTAGATTCAAGTAAATTATCAATCAGTCATGTGTTAAAAATTGTTTTACAACATATAAAAAATAATAATAATTTTAAGATCAAATCTGTCTATAATTAGGATGATTATAGAGTATATTAACAAACCCTATTCTACATGATGTTAAATAGATGGTAAATTACAATATTTATAAAATATTTATATGAATGAATCTTTTTCTAAATTATTTGAAGAATCTCTAAATGAAGTTAAAACACAGCCTGGATCAATTATTTCTGGAATTGTTATTTCTATAGAAAAAGATACAGTTTTGGTGGATGCTGGATTAAAATCTGAATCATATATTTCTATTGAACAATTTAAAAATCATCAAGGAAAATTAGAAATTCAAGTCGGTGATAGTGTTGATGTTGCATTAGATGCAATAGAAGACGGTTTTGGTTCTACTCTTCTATCTAGAGAAAAAGCCAAAAAACACGAAGCCTGGATTCAATTAGAGAATGCATATAAAAATACCGATACTATATTAGGGGTAATCAGCGGTAAAGTTAAAGGAGGTTTTACTGTTGAATTAAATGACTTACGTGCTTTTTTACCTGGTTCGTTAGTTGATATTAGACCTTTAAGAGATACTAGTCATTTAGAAGGAAAAGAATTGGAATTTAAAGTTATCAAGTTAGATCAAAAAAGAAATAATGTTGTTGTTTCTCGAAAAGCTGTTATTGAATTTGAAACTAGTGCTGAAAGAGATCAGTTATTATTAAATTTAAAAGAAGGTATGAAAATTTCGGGAATAGTAAAAAATTTAACTGATTATGGAGCATTTATTGATTTAGGTGGTGTAGATGGTTTATTACATATTACCGATATGGCCTGGAAAAGAGTAAAACATCCTAATGAAATTGTTAACATTGGGGATGAAATTAACGTAAAAATTTTAAAATTTGACCGTGATCGTAATAGAGTATCATTAGGATTAAAACAATTAAGCGCAGATCCTTGGATTTCTATCTCAACTCGTCATCCTGAAGGGGCAATTGTCTCTGGAAGAGTAACTAATTTAACAGATTATGGATGTTTTGTTGAAATCCAGGAAGGTGTAGAAGGTCTTGTTCATGTATCTGAAATGGATTGGACAAATAAAAATATTCATCCTTCAAAAATGGTTTCTGTTTCAGATATTGTGCAGGTCACAGTATTAGATATTGATGAAGACAGACGTCGTATTTCATTAGGTTTAAAACAATGCAAACCAAATCCTTGGAAAATTTTTTCAAAAACACATAAAAAAGGTGTACATGTTAAAGGAAAAATTAAGTCAATTACTGATTTTGGTATTTTTATTGGTTTAACAGGGGGAATAGATGGGCTTGTTCATTTATCAGATATTAAATGGAATGCTTCCGGTGAAGAATATTTAGTTGAATATAAAAAAGGACAAGAAATTTCTGCTGTTGTATTACAGGTTGATCCGGATCGAGAAAGAATATCTTTAGGTATTAAACAGTTACAAGAAGATCCATTATATACTTATATTACTGCGCATAAAAAAGAAGATCTTGTAATCGGTAAAATAGTAAATATTAATAATAGTATTGCTACTGTAAAATTATCATATGATGTTTTAGGTATTTTAAATATTCATGATATTTCTACTTCAAAAAATTCAAGATTTAAAGATATTACTAATATTTTAATGGTAGAAGATATCATTCAATGTAAAATAAAAAATTTTGATCGTAAAAATCGTATTATCAATCTATTTTTTTATCATGTTCATATAATTAATAATACAGAATATGAAAATTATTTAAATAAAATAAAAAGTAATTTTTTATTTTCTGAAATAATTTTTAAAAAATTTCAAATAAATGAAAATTTGAAATAAATTAAAAAAAATGAAATATTTAAAATAATTTATATACAATTTTAAAAATATATAACATTTTTGGTATTATACAAAACGAATTAATTATCAAAATGATAGAAACTAAGCGAATAATTAATAATTGATAATTATCAAAACTTAGTTTCTAATAGTGGAGAATGTTTTGAAAAATTTTATTATTGCAGGTAATTGGAAATTACATGGAAATCAATCTACAACATTGGGTTTTTTTTTAAAATTAAAAGATTATTTTCTTAACAATCGTATTAATCATAAAATAATTATCGCTCCTCCTATAATTTACTTACAATCCGTCAATCAAATCATTAACAATCGGAATTTTTTTTTAGGCGCTCAGAATGTAGATTTAAACCGACAGGGAGCGTTTACTGGAGAAGTTTCAGCTGAAATGTTAAAAGATATTGGAGTAAAATATGTAATTATTGGTCATTCTGAAAGAAGAACGTACCATAAAGAAGATAATCAAATAGTTGCTAAAAAATTTCAATTATTAAAATATATTGGTCTAATTCCTATTTTATGCATTGGAGAAAATTTAGAACAAAAAAATAAAAATCAAATACAATTAATTTGTAAACAACAAATAGACGTAATTTTATCCACTTCAGGCAAATATGCCTTCAAAGATTCCATTATTGCATATGAACCGATTTGGGCAATCGGATCTGGAAAAAGTGCAGATCCTAAATATGTTCAAAGTGTACATCAATTTATTAAAACTTATATTTCTAAAAACAGTAAAATAAATTATCATGAAATCATTGTGCAATATGGAGGATCAGTAAATGAAAATAATATTAAATATTTTTTACAAGAATCTGACATTAATGGAGTATTATTAGGTGGATCTTCTTTAACTTATGAAACATTTATTAAAATCATAGAAATCGCAAAAAATGTTGAAAATATTTCATAAAATATTTTTTTAAAATATATCACATAACAATCATTTGAAATTTATATAAATTATAAAAATCAGCGCCGGTATAAATTCCGGCACTAACATAAATATTAATATAATTTTTGGGCGGTCTCAAACCAATCGCGTTGAAATGTTTTTTTCATATTTTGCATAGCAAATTCAATATCATGATGTACTATACAATTATTTTTAATACCAATACATCTACTTGAATATCCATTAAGTAATATTTTAATAGCATAAGCACCCATTTGAGATGCTAGGATACGATCATATACTACTGGTCTTCCTCCTCTTTGTATGTGTCCTAAAATAGTTACTTTAGTTTCTAAAGATGTATTTTTTTCTAGGTATTTTGATAATTCTATAATATCACAAACATATTCTGTAACTGCAATAACGGCATGTTTTTTTTGTCGTTTGATACCATTTTTAATTTTTTTTAATAACATTTTTTTTTCATAAGGAATTTCTGGAATAATAAAAAAATCACACCCTGAAGCTATAGATGCAGATATAGTTAAATCCCCACAATCTTTTCCCATAATTTCTACTATTGATATTCTATGATGTGAAGCAGATGTATCTCTTAATCGATCAATTGCATCAACAACAGTTTGTAAAGCAGTAAAATAACCTATTGTATAATCTGTTCCTGGTGTATCATTATCGATTGTTCCGGGAAGACTAATACAGGGTATACCCATATTAGTTAATTCTTTTGCTCCAGCATAAGACCCATTTCCTCCAATAACAATTATTGCATCAATATTATTTTTTTTAATATTTTTAACAGCAATAGATCTAATATTTTCTTTATAAAATTCTGGAAATCTTGTGGACCCTAAAATAGTCCCCCCTTGATTCAAAATATTAGATACAACATGTTGATCAAGATAAATTATATGATTTTTATATAATCCTGAATATCCATCATATATTCCAAGAATTTGTAAATTTTCATTCATTCCAGCTTGTACTATAGCACGAATAGCAGCATTCATTCCTGGAGCATCCCCACCACTTGTTAATACACCAATTCTTTTAATCATCATTAACCTTAAAAAATAATATAGGTATTATTAAAGTGGAGATACAATAAATCACTAAAAAATTTATGTATCTATTTATATAAAAAAATTTATTTTTAATATTAACTCTTATATTTTTATATTAATAAATTGGTAAAAAAATAAAAATATTATTTTTCTAAAAAATAATAATTGATTGGAATTCCATTTTGATTAAAATTATATATAATTGGTACACCTGTTGGTATATGTAAATCTGGTATAACACTTTCATCTATATTAGATAAATATTTCATTAATGCTCTTAATGAATTACCATGCGCAACAATTAAAATCTTTTTTTGATTTTTAATATTCGGAAGTATTATATTTTCCCAATATGGTAAAACTCTTTTAAGTGTTAATTCTAAACTTTCTGATTTTGGAATTTCATTTTTTGTTAAATTTTGATATCTTTGATCATAACATGAAGTTAAATTATCTGTAATCTTCATTTCTGGGGGGATAGCTTCAAAACTTCTACGCCATTGATATACTTCTTGTTCGCCATATTTTATTGCTATTTCTGATTTATTTAATCCTTGTAATTTACCATAATGTCTTTCATTTAAACGCCAAGTTTTTTTAACTGGTATCCATGCTTGATCTAATTCTTTTAAAATTTTCCATAATGTATGAATAGCGCGTTTTAAAAATGAAGTATAAGCACAATCAAAATAAATATTTTTTTTATTTAATAGTTTACCGCATAATATAGCTTCTTGTTTTCCTAATTCTGATAAGTTTACATCTGTCCATCCTGTAAAATTATTTAATTTATTCCATTCACTTTCTCCGTGCCTTACTAAGACTACTTGAATAATTTTCATATAATTTCCTAAAATAAAATGTATTTCTATTTAATTTATATTTTATCATCAATGATAAATTATAATATATCATTTTATATTATATATTTATTTAAAAAAAATAAACATACTAATATTGAATATTTTTATATGTCATATAAATTAAAATTAAATTTATTATAAATTTAATAATATCTTTGAAAAATCTTCTAATATGTTTTTTATTTCATTTAAAAAACCTACCGCTTCTTTTCCATCAAGTAATTTATGATCATATGATAACGCTAAATACATCATAGGCAAAATTTTAATTTGTCCATTAATAACCATCGGACGATCTTTAATAACATGCATTCCTAAAATAGCTGTTTGCGGTGGATTAATAATCGGCGTGGAAATTAATGAACCAAAAACACCACCATTAGTAATCGTAAAATTTCCTCCTATTAAATCAGATAATTCTAATTTTCCATTATTTCCTTTAAATGCAAAATCTTTAATTTTTTTTTCAATTTCCGACATTGTCATGTTATCAGCATTTTTTAATACGGGAGTAACTAATCCAATCTTTGTTGAAATAGCAATATTTATATCAAAATAATTATAATATATAATATTATTGTCTTCAATTTTAGCATTTACATCCGGAAACTTTTTTAAAGATTCTACTACTGCTTTAACAAAAAATGACATAAATCCTAATTTAATATTATTTTGTTCGTAAAATAACTTAGAATATTTATTTCGAAGATCAATAATATATTTCATATTTACTTCATTAAACGTTGTTAACATAGCAGTATTATTTTTAGTTTGTAACAATCTTTCTCCTATTCTTTTTCGAATCGGAGGAATTGGGATTTTTTTTATAGTGCGTTTATTAATATTTACATTTTCATTTATTTCATGTTTTTCAAAAGATGAAATATTTTTTTGATTTAAATGGAAATATTTTTTATTTTTTAATATTTGTGAAACACTTAAATCATTTTTTGCAATTAATTTACGAATAGATGGACTAAAATGATATTTTTGACATATTTTTTTTTTTAATATAGTATTTTGATTAGTTATGTTTTGAGTATTATTGTTTTTCAATTGAAAATCATTTTTTGGTATATTATTAATATTTTGAATTATTCCTAAAATCTCTTTACTATATACTATTTCATTTTCAAATTTCAGAATTGATAATAATATGCCGTTTACAGTAGCAGGAACTTCTACAATTACTTTTTCGGTTTCAATATCTAATAATATTTCCTCTTGTTTAACTATATCCCCTATTTTTTTATGCCAATTAATTACCTTGGCATGGTTGATTGATTCTGGTAAATCAGGTACTAAAATATTTACTTCTTTCATATATAATATCTCTTTAATTTATATTTAAAGCATCATGAATGATTTTTTTTTGTTGCATAACATGAGTATATATAGATCCAACAGCCGGAGAAGCAGAAGAAAATCTGCCAACATAATTCAATTTAGCATTTATAGGAATAATTTTTTGTATTTTACTTTTTATATAATTCCATGCACCCTGATTTTTTGGCTCTTCCTGGCACCAGACAAAATCTGTTACTCGAGAATATGCACTTAATAATTTAAATATTTTTTCTTTAGGGAAAGGATATAATTGTTCGATTCTAATTAATACAATATTTTTTTGATTACATTTTCTTCTTTCTTGTAATAATTCATAATATATTTTACCGCAACAAAAAATTATTTTTTTAACAGATGATAGTTTGATTTCATCCACTTCATGTATGATTTTTTTAAAACCCTCTGTTTGAATTGTTTTAAAAGATGAACTAGCTAGAGGATGTCTTAACAATGATTTAGGAGAAATTATAATTAATGGTTTTTTAATATGACTAAAAGCTTGTTTAATTAATAAATGATAAATTTGTGAAGCATTACTAGGAAAACATATTTTCATATTTTTTTGAGAAGCAAGTTGTAAAAAACGTTCTAATCTAGCAGAAGAATGTTCTGGTCCTTGACCTTCGTATCCGTGAGGTAAAAACATTACTAAACCAGAATTTATGTTCCATTTTTGTTCTCCTGAACTAATAAATTGATCAATAATAATTTGCGCTCCATTTACAAAATCACCAAATTGAGCTTCCCAAATATTTAATGTATTGTATGAATTAATCGAATAACCATATTCAAAAGCTAAAACCGCTTCTTCAGACAAAACAGAATCCCATACATAAAATTTTCCGTTTGTATTATTTAAATGATGCAAAGGAATATAATTTTCTCCTGTTTTTTGATCATGCAATATAACATGACGATGAAAAAATGTTCCCCTACTTACATCTTCGCCGGATAATCTACATGATATTCCTTGGTTTAATAAAGTAGCATATGCAAGGTTTTCTGCTGCTCCCCAATCGAATGGGATTTTTCCAACAGCCATATTATATCTGGATTGATATATCTTTAATACACGATCATGTATTTTAAAATTGTCTGGTATATAACTAATTTTTTTTGCTAAATCTTGAAGGTGATTTTTTTCTAAATAAAATTTTTTTTTAATGTTATTTTGATGAATATTTTTTTTTTTAAATATAGTATTTTTATTTTGTTTTTCTAATTTATTGCGATAATATAATTTGTAATTATCAAAATATATTGCATCAATAATTTGCTTATTTTGTAATTCTTGAGAATATATTTCACATATTGTAGGATGTTTTTTAATTTTTTTATACATTAAAGGTTGAGTGACATATGGATCATCCACTTCGTTATGACCATTTCTTCGATAACATACTAAATCTATAAAAACATCTCTCTTAAATTTATATCTAAAATTTAATGCTAATTTTATAATAAATATTACTGATTCCGGATGATCAGCATTAACATGAAATACAGGAGATTGAGTAATTTTAGCAATATCTGTACAATATTTACTAGATCTTAAATTAATTTTATTAGATGTAGTAAAACCAATTTGATTATTTATAATAATATGTACTGTACCACCAACTTCATATCCAACAGTTTTAGACATATTTAATAATTCCTGATTAATTCCCTGTCCAATAATTGCAGCATCTCCATGAATATTAATCGGTAAAATATTATTTGAATCAAACATTGAGTATTCTTCTATGTATGCTCTTGCAGAACCCATCATGACAGGATTAATAATCTCTAAATGTGATGGATTAGGTTTTAAATCAATTACAATTTTTTTATTATTTATATTTCTTTCCGATATCATACCCATATGATATTTTACATCTCCTGTAATATCATAATTTTGATAATGATCTGAAAATTCATAACACACGTGGGATATATTCTTTTTTAAAATATTTACTAATACATTCAATCTTCCTCGATGAGCCATTCCAATAATTACCTTGGAAGATAAACAATTATTTGCATAATTTACTGCATAATCTAAAACCGGAATAAGAACTTCACACCCTTCTAATGAAAAACGTTTTGATCCCGGGAATTTAGTATTAAGATATTTTTCTAATGTTTCTGATTTTATTAATTTATTTAATATATGAATTTTTTTTTTTTTATTTAGTTTAAAATTTAGAAACTTGTTTTCTACATAATTTTGAATCCATATTTTTTCTTTTATATCATCAATATACATATATTCTATACCAACACTAGAACAGTATATTTTTTTATATTTTTGATAAATATTATTAAATTTAATTTGTAATTTTTTATCTGATAATTTTTTACTGTTTTTATTATCTGTTTTTAAAAATGAGATATCTAATTGATGTAATGATATAATATCTTCAAAAATATTTTTTTTTTGTAATAGATTTAACGGATCTAATTTTGAATATTTATGTCCATGTGTTCTAAAAAAATTAATTAATTGAAATTCTAAAATATCGTAATTTGAATTAAATTCATTAAATTGATATTTTTGATACTGTAATTCAAAAGTATTAATATTATTTTTTATAAAAAAATCTTTCCAAAATTTTGAAATATCATGTGAATTATTTAAAAATTTTTGATGCATTTTTTCAATATATAATATGTTTATACCGGTAATCTGTGAAGAATTAAGATTAAAAATATTGCATTTTTCTGTCATATAAAATTCCTATTAAATATGTATTAATTTTTATAAATATTAAATAACCTATATAGGATTATTAATATTAATAAATGAAACATCTAGATGATATGTTTTAGAAATCCAATTTCCAAGAGCTTTTATTCCATATATTTCAGTTGCATAATGACCTGCTGAAAAAAAATTAATATTATTTTCACGAGAATAATACATAGTATCTTCAGATACTTCTCCAGTTAAAAATGCATCTAATTGTAAATAATGAGCATGTTTAATAAATTTTTGTCCTTTTCCACTACACCATGCAATACTTTGAAGATAATGATTTTTAGATCTTCCAAAAAAAATAGGATTTTTATGAAATTTTAATTTAATTTTATTTAATAAATTTTTTACTGTAATTGCAGGATTAAATTTCCCCCATAAAACAAAATCGGATATTTTACCACAAATTATAATATCTAATTGTTTTGCAATTTGTCTATTATTTCCTAATTCTTCATGAGCATCTAATGGTAAATGCCAACTATATAAATTAATATTATTACATAAAAGAGATTTTATTCTATTTTTTTTTATATTTTTAATAGTTTTTGATTCATTTTCCCAAAATAATCCATGATGTACTATAATTGCTTGTGCGGAATCTTTAATAGCATAATCAATTAATTCCTGACAAATCGAAACTCCTGTTATAATTTTTTTTATTTTATTGCAACCTTCAACTTGTAATCCATTTGGAGAAAAATCTTTAAATAAATGAGTGTTTAACTTTTGATTAATAATTGTTTCTAATTTATAATTATTCATATTAATCTCTTTATCTAAAAAATAATAAAATTTTTAATTTTAAATTATATTTTTAAATATAAATAAAATTAATTTTTTTAATTTTTAAAATTTAAAATAAATAAATTTGCGAGTAAATAAATGAAAAAAATTGGCATTTTTTTTGGAAGTGATACCGGAAACACAGAAAAAATAGCAAAGATGATACATAAAAAAATTGGAAATAAAATATCAAAATTATATGACATTGCTCAAACTTCAGAAATTGAAATAAAAAAATTTGATATTTTAATTTTTGGTATACCAACTTGGTATTATGGAGAATTACAATGCGATTGGGATGAATTTGTGCCAATTTTAAAAAATATCAACTTTAAAAATAAAAATATTGCATTATTTGGTTGCGGAGATCAAGAAGATTATAGTGAATATTTTTGTGATGCTATTGGAATTATATATCAAATCATCAAAAATCAACATGGTAGTTTTATTGGAAAATGGCCAAAAACAGATTATAAATTTCAATCTTCAAAAGCTTTACTTGATAAAAATAACTTTGTTGGTCTAATTATTGATGAGGATAGACAACCAGAAAAAACTAAAAATAGAGTTGATACATGGGTAAATAATATTTTAAAAGAATTAAAAATGATGAATATTATTTAAATAAAATGTATATTTTTGTAATAATAATTTATATAATATATTTTTAACAATTATTAATTTTTGTATCATGATATGAATTTTAAGTATTTTTTTGATAACAGCATTTATAATATGTTTAATATATGCTGTTATCTATTTTTTATAAAAAATGATTATAATAATATAATCATTATTATTAATAATTTGAAACTAAAACAGCTAAATCCAATACTTTACTAGAATAACCGCTCTCATTATCATACCAAGAAATTAATTTTACAAAATTTTTATTTAAAGATAAGCCAGCTTTTGCATCAAAAATAGAAGTTAATTGCGATCCATTAAAATCTGTTGATACAACATGATCATCAGTGTATCCTAATATTCCATGCATATAAGTTTCAGAAGCTAATTGAATTTTTTTACAAATTTCTAAATAAGTAGCAGTTTGATTTAAACGCACTGTTAAATCTACTACAGAAACATTAGCAGTAGGTATGCGAAATGCAATACCAGTTAATTTTCCATATAATTCTGGTAATACTTTTCCAACAGCAAGAGCAGCTCCAGTAGAAGATGGAATGATATTTTGTAATGCGCTTCTTCCTCCCCTCCAGTCTTTTTGTGAAGGTGAATCAACAATTTTTTGTGTTGCAGTAGCAGCATGTACTGTAGTCATTAACCCTTCTTCAATACCGAAATAATGATTTATAACTTTTGCTAATGGAGCTAAACAATTTGTTGTACAAGAGGCATTAGAAACAACTAATTGACCTGAATATTCATTAAAATTTACCCCTTTTACAAACATGGGAGTATTATCTTTAGGTGGAGCAGTAATAATTACTTTTTTTGCACCAGCGGAAATATGTTGTTTTGCAGATTCTGTAGTTAAAAAAATTCCAGTAGATTCAATTACAACATCCGTTGATAGTTCTTTCCACATTAATTTTTTTGGATCTCTTTCAGAAAGAATTCTGATTTTTTTATTATTAACTATTATATAAGGTTTCTTAATTTTAATAGAACCTGGAAAAACACCATGAGTAGAATCAAACTTTAACATATAAGCCATATAATCAATATCAATTAAATCATTGATACCAACTATTTCAATATCTGATCTTGTTTGGGCAATTCTAAATAAAATTCTTCCAATACGACCAAATCCATTAATACCTATTTTAATCGTCATAATATCTACCGTTTATCACAATATTAAATCAAAAGAAATAGTATATTTCTATTTTATATTAAAATACTACTAAAATTAATATTTTTTTAAATATAAATATTTTTATTTTACGTCAAAATATATTGATTGCTTACATTTTAAAAAAATATTATTTAAAATATATTTAGTTGATCATATTATTTATTATCCATATAATTTAACTTAAACAATATAATTTAAAATTAAGTATTTTATTATATAGTATAAAAAAATAGTATTTAAAATTTTTTGAATTAATAAAAATAAAAAAAATATTATTTTATATTCATTTAAAATAATATCATTTATAATAATAGAATAATATAATTTAATACAGAATGTAAAAAATTAAAAATAATATGACAAAAAAATATATTTCTGAATTAAAACATAACGATCTAGTTATCCACCTAAAACATGGGCTGGGTCAATATAAAGGATTAATTAATATTGCTCATAATTCTTTTAAAGCTGATTATTTAGTTATTCTATATGCTAATGAAGTAAAAATATATGTTCCGATTACTCATTTATATTTAGTTAAACCTTATATAGTTGGATCATCAAAAAAAAAAATTACATTAAATAAATTAGGTTGTAGTAAATGGAATAAAGAAAGAAAATGTATTTTTAAAAAAATACAAGATAGTGCAATTAAAATATTAGATATACAATCTCAAAGGATGAAACAATTAGGATTTTCTTTTAATCATTATCATCAAGAATATGAATTGTTTTGTAAAAAATTTCCGTTTAAAATTACAAAAGATCAAAATAAAGCTATGCAATCTGTATTACTTGATATGAAAAAAAAAATTCCTATGGATCGAATCATTTGTGGAGATGTCGGATTTGGAAAAACAGAAATTGCAATGAGAGCTTCTTTTGTAGCATATTTAAATAAAAAACAAGTATTAATTTTGGTTCCTACAACTTTATTAGCTCAACAGCATTATAAAAATTTTAAAGCAAGATTTTCTGATTATGCGATAACAATCGATATTTTTTCTAGATTTCGATCCATGCAAGAAGAAATATATTGTATAGATCAAATCAAAAAAGGAAAAATTAATATATTTATTGGAACACATAAAATTTTATCTAAAAAATTACATTGGTTTAACTTAGGAATATTAATTATTGATGAAGAACATCGTTTCGGCGTGTATCAAAAAGAAAGTATTAAAAAAAGATTTAAAAATATTGATATACTTACTTTAACTGCTACTCCAATACCTCGTACATTAAATATGGCTATACAAGGTATACGTGATCTTTCTATTATTTCTACTCCACCAAAAAATAGAATTCCTATTAGAACTTTTGTTAAGGAGTATGATAATTTTTTAATTAAAAAAATCATTTTAAATGAATTATCTAGAAAAGGACAAGTATATTATGTATGTAATAAAATTCAAAATTTAGAAGAAAAATTAATTCAATTAAGATCTTCGATGCCAGAAGTAAAATTTCAAATTGGTCATGGAAAAATGCATGGAAATGAATTAAAAAAAATTATGCATGATTTTTATGATAAAAAATTTCAAGTATTGATATCAACTACTATTATTGAAACAGGAATAGATATACCAACTGTCAATACTATTATTATTGAAAATGCAGATTTATTTGGATTAGCACAATTGCATCAAATGAGAGGTCGAGTTGGAAGATCAAATATTCAATCATACGCATGGTTCTTAGTAGAGAATCTAGATTCTTTATCTTCTAATGCAAAAAAGAGACTTCAGGTTATTCAATCTTTAAATGAATTAGGATCTGGATTTGATTTATCAATGCATGATTTAAATATTCGAGGTACTGGAGAATTATTAGGATATCATCAGAGTGGAAAAATAAATAATGTAGAACTATCTTTATATATTGAACTACTACAAAAAACTATTGAATTTTCTAAAAATCGTCTCAATTTATCATTAACGGAATTAAAAAACTATCAACCCAAAATAAAATTATCTGTACCGTATTTTTTACCAGAAAAATATATCCCAGATCCAAGTCAAAGGTTGTATTTTTATAAAAAAATATACTTAACTAAAAAAAATGACGATTTATTAAAAATTCAATTCAATTTAATTAATAAATTTGGAAAATTACCAATTCAAGCAAAATATTTAATTCTAATTAATAAAATTAGAATATTATCAAATATAATTGGAATAACTAAAATTGAATGTGATCAACATGGTGGAATTATTCAATTTTCTAAAAATAATTGTTTTAATGATATAAATTGGTTAACTGAAATTCTTCAAAAAGAACCTAACATTTGGAAAATAAATAATTCATATTCCATACAATTTACACATAATCTATTTGATTATCATGGTAGAATTAATTGGGTATTAAAATTTTTAAAAAAAATAAAAAATTTTTGCTGAATCTGAAATATAGAAATTTCTTATAATATACATCATATTATATATTATTAATTTTTTATAGGTTATTATTATGACACAGATTATATATGTAGTTGCTTCTAACAGCCAATCAATTGAAGTATGGAAAATATCAGATACAGGAAATATGTCTTTAATGCAAATTGTTAATACTGATGACGGACAAGGACAACCTATAACAATTTTAAAGAAAAGAAATAAATTATATATAGGAATAAAACCCAAGTGCGCTATTTTAGTTTATGATATTTTATGGGATGGTACGTTAAAAAAAATAGGATCATTAATTACGCCTTATAGTCCGAATTATTTATCTTGTGACAAAAAAGAAAAATTTTTATTTTGTAGTTACTATCATGCTAATTGTATTAGTGTGCATAAATTAAACGAAAATCATACTCCTAACCCTCCAATGCAAATTATTAACAACATTAAAGGTTGTCATTTTACAAAGTTCGATTTATCTTATGAATTAGTTTTTACATCAGCATTATTAGAAGATCATATTTACTTATATAAATTTAATGAATCAAACATAAAATCTCCATTAACAGAAATTAAACATTTTCAATGTAATAAGAAATCTGGACCAAGACATATAGATTTTCATATTAATAAAAAATATGCATATAGTATTAATGAAATGAATGGAACAGTTGATGTTTGGAAAATTAATCATATCAAAAAAAATATTCAAAATATTCAAAATATCCATTTATATGAAAATAATGAATTAAAAAAATATTGGTGCTCTGATATTCATTTAACAACATGCGGAAAATATTTATATGCCGCTGATCGTCAAAATAGTAAAATTACTGCTTTTCAAGTACATTCAAATAATAAATTAAGTATTATTGATCAATATCATACATGTAATCAACCTAGATCATTTTGTATAGATAAAAATAATCAATATTTAATAGCGGCTGGTGAGCTTTCTAATACTATTATGGTACATACAATTTCTTCTGAAGATGGTTCTTTAAATCAATTAAAAGAATATAAAGTTGGTAAAAATCCAATATGGGTATTAGCGCATAATATTTAAATTATTGAAACAAATATTCGTTTTCTAATGCAAACTTAATAGCTCGGGTTAACTTACTTAAAGAAAATGAATCAATAATATAGGGAGGGGTTAAATAAATTAAATTTTTAAAAGGTCTGAGCCAAACTCCATGGTTGACAAAAAAATTTTGCATTAATTTAATGTTAATAAATTGATGACATTCAACCACAGCAATTGCACCAAGAATTCGTACATCTAATACTTTTGGGTGTTGTAGTAATGGAAATAATTCAATTTTAAATTGTTTTTCAATATTAGAAACTTGTATTTTCCAAATATTTTCTTGCAATATTAAAATATTTTCATTTGCTACAGCACATGCTAATGGATTTCCCATAAATGTTGGTCCATGCATTAATTTATAGGGTTTATTTTGACTGATAATATCAGAAATTTTTTTTGTAGTAATAGTTGCTGATAAAGTCATCATTCCTCCTGTTAATGCCTTTCCTATACATAATATATCTGGAACAATATTAGAATATTGATACGCAAACATTTTTCCAGTACGACCAAACCCAGTAGCAATTTCATCTATAATTAATGGAATATTATATATGTTACATAATAATCGAATTTGTTTTAAATACGTAGGATGGTAAAATTTCATACCACCTATTCCTTGAATAATAGGTTCCAAGATTACAGCTGCAATTTTATCATGGTTTTTTACTAAAAGATTTACAAAAGAATGAATATCATAATTATTCCAAATATCTTGAAATGATAATTTAGGAGAATTTGCAAATATATGTTTTGGAAGAAATCCTGAATATAAAGCATGAATGGAATTATAAGGATCACATACAGAGATAGCAGAAAAGGTATCTCCATGATATCCATTACGAATAGTTAAAAAAATTTGTTTAGACTTATTTAAAGCATTCCAGTATTGTAATATCATTTTCATTGCTATTTCTATAGATACAGATCCAGAATCAGCTAAAAAAATACATTCTAATTCATCTGGTAATAATTTTAATAAATTTTTACATAATAAAATTGCTGGTTGATGTATAATACCACCAAACATTATGTGAGACATATTATTAATTTGTTGAATTAATGCTTTATTTAATCTAAAGTTATTATAACCATGTATAGCAGACCACCATGATGACATTCCATCTATTATTTTTAATCCGCTTTTAAATTGCATATAAATTCCATTTGCTGAAGAAATAAAATAACATGGTAATGGTTTTGTCATAGAATCATAAGGATGCCAAATATGTTTTAAATTAAATATCAGATGATTTGTATTCACAATTAAAATTTCTTAAAATATAGAATGTTATTAGTATAAACCTTATTGCAAGAAAAAGTATACAATTTATGGAATTTAATATGAAAAAAATATGGCAAAAACAAGAAGTAGATTTATTATTTAAGAAACCATTTCTAGATTTACTATTTGAATCACAAACAATTCATCGAAAATATTTTAATCCTAATGAAATTCAAATTAGTACTTTATTATCCATTAAAACTGGACTTTGCCCAGAAGATTGTAAATATTGTTCACAAAGTTCTAGATATAAAACAGATGTTCAAAATGAAAAATTGTTAGATTTTAACAAAGTGATAGAAGAAGCAAAAAAAGCAAAAAGAAATGGATCAAATCGTTTTTGCATGGGAGCTGCATGGAAAAACCCAAAACAAAGAGATATGCCATATTTATTAAAAATTATTAAACAAATTAAACAACTGGGTATGGAAACATGCATGACCCTAGGAAGTTTAAATAAAAATCAAGCAGAAGAATTAGCTAGCGCTGGATTAGATTTTTATAATCATAATTTAGATACTTCTCCTAGTTTTTATAAAAAAATTATTACTACCAGAACATATCAAGATCGTTTAGATACAATCAAAATTATAAGAAAATCAGGAATTAAGGTTTGTTCAGGGGGAATATTAGGATTGGGTGAAAAAAAGAATGATATAATAGAATTATTAATAGAATTAGCAAATTTAAAACCATCTCCTGAAAGCGTACCTATCAATATGTTAATTAAAATACAAGGAACTCCAATGGAAAAAAATAAAAAAATTGATGATTTTAGATTTATTAAAACTATTGCTGTTGCCCGTATTATGATGCCTAAATCATATATTCGTTTATCCGCAGGACGTGAAAAAATGAGCAAAAAAATGCAAACAATGTGTTTTATGGCAGGAGCAAATTCTATATTTTATGGTTGTAAATTACTAACAGTAAATAATTCAACAGAATCAGAAGATTTAAAACTATTTAAAAAATTAGGATTACACCCAAAATTAACAAATTTAGATCCAAATAAATTTAAAAAATCTCAAACTACTAAAAAAAATAAATTATATTATAATGCTATTCGTACTTAACTATAAGAATAATAAAAAATTTTTAAATCTACCTATCTAATATAATAGGTAGTTTAAAATATATCATAAATTAATTGAACATAAAATAAATTAATTAATATTAGAATATTAAAATATTAAAATATGAAAAGAACATGGTTTCTTACTGGAACAGATACAAATATAGGAAAAACAATTGTTTCAAGTGTTATGTTAATTAAAGCTAAAAAACATGGATTTTACACAGCAGGATATAAACCTATATCTACAGGTTGTATAAAAACAAAAAAAGGATTGCGAAATCTAGATGCTTTACTTCTAAAAAAATATAGCATAATTAAATTTCCGTATAATACAATTAATCCATTTGCATTTTATGATTCTGAACCTCCTCATATATTAAGTCAAAAAAATAAAATCAATATTACTTTTAAAAAAATATCCAATGAATTATATAATATACAAAAAAAAGCAAATTGGATAATTATTGAAGGAGTTGGAGGGTGGTATACACCAATATCTCCCATATTAAAATTTTCGGATTGGGTAAAAAAAGAAAATATACCAATAATTTTAGTTATTGGATTAAAATTAGGATGTATAAATCATGCAATTTTAACAAATCAAGCCATTTTAAAATCCGGTTTGATATTTTCTGGTTGGATCGCTAATTGTATATCTAATAAAAACAAGTATGTTTTAGATTATATTAATACTCTTAAAAAATATATTTATGCACCGTTTTTAGGAAAAGTTCCATATATAAAAAATATTAAAAATCTTTCTAAAATTTCAGCTAATATTCATTTACCAAAATAAAAATGTTATTTGTTCAATTAATATATTTATTATAATTAGGTATATACAGGATATTTCTTGCATAAATTTAATACTTTTTTTTTAATATCAGTAATCTTATTTTGATCGTTAATATTCTTAATAATATCAGAAATCCAATAAGCTAATTTTTGACATTCTCTCTCCATAAAACCCCTACGTGTAATTGCTGGAGTTCCAATACGAATTCCAGAAGTTACAAAAGGGCTTTTTTTATCATTTGGAACACTATTTTTGTTTACAGTAATATTTGCTAATCCTAAAACATATTCAATATCCTTTCCTGTTAAATTCTGTTTACTTAAATTAATTATAAATAAATGATTGTTAGTTTCTCCTGAAACGATTTCAAACCCTTCACTTAAAAATATTTTTACCATGGCTTTAGAATTTCTTAAAATATTTTTTTGATATTCTTTAAATGAAGAAGTAGAAGCTTCTTTAAAAGCAATTGCTTTAGCTGCAATTACATGCATTAATGGACCTCCTTGGCTTCCTGGAAATACCGAAGAATTTAACTTTTTATAAAAATTTTCATTTTTATTTTTCGAAAGAATTAATCCACCTCGAGGTCCAGCTAATGTTTTATGAGTAGTAGATGTAACAACATCAGCGTACTTAATTGGATTAGGATATAAATTTGCTGCAATTAATCCAGCAACATGAGCTATATCAACAACAAAATATGAATTAATTGAATCTGCTATACTTTTCATTCTTTTCCAATCACAAATCCCAGAAAAAGAAGAAAATCCTCCAATTATCATTTTGGGATGATATTTTTTTGCTAATTTTTCTAATTCTAAATAATTTATATCACCAAATTCATTAATTCCATAAGAAATTGTTTTGTATAATTTACCAGAAAAATTAACTGATGAACCATGAGTTAAATGACCACCATGTGATAAATTCATACCTAATATTAAATCACCAGGTTTTAATAAAGCAGAATAAACAGAAAAATTTGCTTGAGAACCAGAATGCGGTTGAACATTAGCATAATCTGCATTAAATAATATTTTAGCACGATTAATAGCTATTTTTTCTATTTCATCTACATATTCACAACCACCATAATACCGCTTTCCTGGATATCCCTCAGCATATTTGTTAGTTAATTTTGATCCTTGTAATTCTAAAATATAAGGATGAACATAATTTTCAGACGCAATTAATTCAATATGATTTTCTTGTCGAATAGATTCCTTATGAATATAACCCCATAATTCTGGATCATAATTAGAAATTTTGATTTTTTCAAACATATAAACCTCATTGATAAATATTAAATATTTATTTAATTAAATAATTATATTAATTATATATTTTGGTAAAAATACATTTAAATATATTAATAACATCTGACTTCGAAAGATATTTATAAGTTTTTTTTTCTAAATCATACATTTTTATACATTTTTTTTTTATTTCTTCTTCTTCAAAATATAATACAATACGTGCAGAATATTTATTTAAATTTTTTAAAATTTTTTTAATATTTATAGGATCTAATTCTAAAAAAAATTTAACATTTTTGATTATATCTCTTATTTTTTCTAAAAAAGAAATAACAAATAATTTAATTTTTTCTGTTGAAAAAAATATATAAACATCCGTATGTTTAATATTCTTTTGCACATAAGGTAAGGAATTAATTAATAATACTAAACGATCCATTCCAACAGCTAAACCTATGGCTGGAGTAAAATTTCCTCCTAATTTTTTTACTAACATGTCATATCTCCCTCCAGCACAAATAGTATTTTGTGATCCTAATAAATCTGTTTTCCATTCAAATACAGTATTATTATAATAATCTAATCCTCTAACTAACCGAGGGTTTATAACATATTTAATATTTAATAAATCCATAGAATTACATAAATTATTAAAATTATTTTTCGAAATTGTATCAATACAACTAATTAAAACAGGAGCATGTAATAATAATTTTTGAATATTGGGATTTTTACTATCTAAAATTCTAATAGGATTTACATATAATCTACGTAAAGAATCTTCATCTAAAATAGATTTATGTTCAATTAAAAATTTTGTTAATAATTTTTGGTACTTTTTACGTGATTCAATAGATCCAATTAAATTGATTTCTAATTTTAAATAATTAGAAATATTTAACATATTCCAACATCTATTTATTAACATAATTAATTCTAATTCGATATTGGATTCTTTAAATCCAAAAGTCTCAATTCCTAATTGATAAAATTGTCGGTAACGTCCTTTTTGTGGTCGTTCATACCTAAACATAGGTCCATAATACCATAATTTCTGCCTTTGATGATGTATTAATCCATTTTGAATGACTGATCTTACGCAACCAATTGTACCTTCTGGGCGTAAAGTAATATTTTGACCATTTTTATCATTAAAAGAATACATTTCCTTTTCAATAACTTCTGTATTTTTTCCTATAGTTTTTTTAAACAGATCAGTTCTTTCTAAAATAGGAAATCGAATTTCAGAATAACTATAATTTAATAATACTTTTCTAAATAAATTTTCTATTTTATTCCAAATAAATACTTCTTCCGGAATTAAATCATGCATACCTTTAATAGATTGAATAGAATTATTCACAAATTTTCCTAAAATTAATAATCAAGTAAATATATTTTATTATTATAACAATATATATTCATAAGAAATATTTTTAAAATTATTATTTAAGAAACATTTTTTTTTTATTTATACTATATGATAAATTACCATTTAGTTGTCCACAAGCAGCTTGAATATCTTGCCCTCGGGGCTTTCGAATAGTAGTAACAAAACCTTTATTTATTAAAAAATTTGCAAATTTTTTTATTTGATTTGAATCACTTGCTGTAAAATTTGAGTTTAAGAAATTATTCCATGGAATTAAATTAATTTTACTGGGTATATATCTTAAAAGTTTTATTAATTGCTGAGCATGATATAAAGTATCATTAATATTTTTTAACATAACATATTCTATAGTGATTCCATCTTTATTAATTTTTGATTTTTTTAAAAATCGTAATATTGCAGATAACAATGATTCAATGTTATATTTTTTATTAATTGGCATAATTTTATTTCTTATTGTATTATTAGATGCATGTAATGAAATTGCTAACTTCACATCCATAATTTTTGATAATTTATCTATTGCTGGAATAATACCTGAAGTAGATAATACAATTTTTCTTTTAGAAATATTAAAACCTAAATTATCTGACATAATTCTTAATGCTGTAATAACATTATTAAAATTTAATAAAGGTTCCCCCATACCCATAATAACTATATTCGTAATAGGATGAAATATATTTTTTTTTAAAATATTAATTTTTTTATATGCCCTCCAAATTTGTCCAACAATTTCCGAAACTAATAAATTACGATTAAAACCTTGATGACCTGTCGCACAAAATTGGCAGTTTAATATACAACCAGATTGTGATGATATACATAATGTTCCTCTATTTTTTTCTGGAATATATACTGTTTCTATATTTTGATTATTTAAATCCACCATCCATTTAATTGTTCCATCAATAGAAACTTTTTCTTGTATAAATTTTGGCGCAAAAATTGTACTAATTTTTTTAAGTTTTTTTCTCAAATTTTTTTTAAGATTAGTCATTTTATCAAAATCACAACAAAAATGATGATATATCCAAATCATAATTTGATCAGCACAAAATGATTTTTCTCCAATAGAACAAAAGAAGTTACGCATTTGATGTCGATCAAAATTTAACAAATTAATTTTTTCACGGAAATTGAAATTATCATTTTGTATAATTTTCATATTATATTTATTATATGATCAATAAATCATATAAAATAGTAGTTTTATATCAAATTATAACATTAAAATAGAATGTGAAATATTTATTCAAAAAAAATATATTTAATATATTTTAAAATAAATATTTTTTAAAAAAAATAAAATTTAAAAACAAAAAATTATCTATTTTATGTAAAATATTAAATAATATATTAATTTTATTAATAAAATAATAATTTTTTATAAATCATTTTTTTTATTTTATACTATAATGTTAATACATCATATTTGATTTATAAAATATACACATTATACAAAAATCTTTTCATCATCCAAAAATATTCAAATAATATTTAAATAATAAACAATTAAAGTATATATTTATAAAACTAAAATTATATTTAACTATACTTCAATTAAAATAAGAAATTATGCATAATATATTAAAAAAATTATATGATTTAAAATCACTCACTGAATTAGAAAGTTATTATATATTTGATAAAATTATTAACAACCAGATTAAATCGATAGAATTAACAGCTATATTAGTAGCAATGAAAATAAAAAAAATATCCATAGAAGAAATTATTGGTGCTATAAAAGCATTTAAAAAATCTTCAATATATTTTCCTAAACCAGAATATTGTTTTTCTGATATTGTTGGTACTGGAGGTGATGGAAAAAATAATATTAATATATCTACAATTAGCGCATTAGTTGCTTCATGTTATGGTTTAAAAATTATTAAACATTGTAATACAGGAATATCTAGTACATTAGGATCATCAGATATATTAAATAAGCTAAATATTAATATCCACCTTAATCCTCAAAAATCTCGAATGTTATTAGATAAATTAAATATTTGTTTTTTATTTGCGCCCCAATATCATCCAGGTTTTAAATATGTTCATGCGGTTCGTAAACAATTACGTACTCGAACTATATTTAATATTTTAGGTCCATTGTTAAACCCATCTAATCCACCATACGCAATTATTGGAGTATATTCCAAAAAATTATTACTCCCATTTGCGAAAGTTATAAAAAAACTAAAATATAAAAGAGTAATTCTTATTAATAGTGATGGAACAGATGAAATGACATTATATCATTCAACAGACATTATAGAAGTTCAAAATAATACAATTTCTTCATATCAATTAAATCCTGAAGACTTTGGAATTAAAAGATGTTCCTCAAATTATTTTCAAAAAAATAACGTGAACGAAAACTATAAAATTACAAAAGAAATATGTTCAGGAAATGGACAAATTGAATATGAAAATTTAATAGCAATAAACACAGCAATCCTATTTAAATTATTTGGATACGAAAATTTAAAAGAAAATACAAAAATTATTTTAGAAATTATTCGAAGCGGAAAAGTTATTCAACACATTAATAAAATTGTAAAAACAGGATCAGCATGCAAGAAAACATTTTAAAAAAAATTATTAATTATAAATTAACATGGTTAAAAAAAAAAAAAAAACAACAACCATTGAATGTAATTAAAAAAGATATTACTCATTCAAAACGAAATTTTTATCAATCATTAAAAATAACACGTCCATTTTTTATTTTAGAAGCAAAACAATCCTCTCCGTCTCGAGGAATAATTAATTATAAATTTAATATTCAAAAAATTGCTCAGAATTATCAAACACATGCCGCGGTCATGTCAATATTAACAGATGAAAAATATTTTAATGGAAAATTTGAGTTTTTAACAGAAGCGCATAATATAATTAATATTCCTATTTTATGTAAAGATTTTTTTATAGATCCATATCAAATTTATTTAGCAAGATATTATCAAGCAGATGCTATTTTGTTAATGCTTTCTGTATTAAACAATGAGGAATATTCTATTTTAGCTAATATTGCCCATAGTTTAAATATGGGTATTTTAACAGAAATAAATAATATCAATGAATTAAATCGGGCAATTCAATTAAATGCAAAAGTTATCGGAATTAATAATAGAAATTTAAAAGATTTATCTATTGATATTAACCGAACATATCAACTTGCTCCATTAATACCTAAAAATAAAATTATTATTAGTGAATCTGGAATTAAAAATAATTTTGAAATAAAAAAATTATCAAAAATAGTAGATGGATTTCTAATTGGTTCATCTATTATGAAAGAAAAAAAAATTAATATATTTATTAATAAACTTATTTTTGGAAATAATAAAATATGCGGATTAACTAAACTAGAAGATGCTAAATTATCAGAAAAATTAGGAGCAGTATATGGAGGTTTAATTTTTGTTAAAAACTCTCCTCGTTACGTTGAATTAAATTTAGCAAAATATATTGTAGAAAATTCAAAATTAGAATATGTCGGCGTATTTCAAAATGAACAAATTAAAAATATTGTATCTATCACAAAAAAAATACCTTTATTTGCTATACAATTACATGGGAAAGAAGATCAAAAGTATATTTTTAATTTAAAAAAAAATATATCACAAAATATTCAAATCTGGAAAGCAATAAATGTTTTTCAAAAAAATATAAAGTTAAATTTAAAATATATTAATTACTATATTTTTGATAACCCCCAAGGGGGAAGTGGAAAATGTTTTGACTGGAAAATATTAAAAAAATATAATTTAAAAAATATTTTTCTATCAGGAGGATTATCTTTAAATAATTGTTTAGATGCTATGCAATTAAATTGTTTTGGATTAGATTTTAATTCTAAAATAGAAAAAACACCAGGAATTAAAGATCATAATAAACTAAAACTACTTTTTCAACAACTTAGACTAAATTAAAATTCTATAGAATAATATTATATTTTTTCATTCATAAGGAAAATATTTATTTATGACATTATTAAACCCTTATTTTGGTAATTTTGGTGGAATGTATGTTCCCCAAATTTTAATTCCTATACTACATGATTTAGAAAAAAAATTTATAGATTCACAAAATAATCAAAAATTTCAAACAGAACTTCTTGACTTATTAGAAAATTACGCAGGTCGACCAACTCCATTAACATTATGTAAAAATATTACACGGGGGACAAATACTCAAATTTATTTAAAAAGAGAAGATTTATTACATGGAGGTGCACATAAAACCAATCAAGTATTAGGACAAGCATTATTAGCTAAAAATATGAAAAAAAAAGAAGTTATTGCTGAAACTGGAGCTGGTCAACATGGAGTAGCTACTGCATTTGCATGTGCACTATTAAAGTTAAAATGTCGAATTTATATGGGAGAAAAAGATATTATAAGACAATCCGCAAATGTTGTACGAATGAAATTAATGGGAGCTAAAATTATATCAGTTAAAAACGGATCTTCTACTTTAAAAGATGCTTGTAATGAAGCATTACGGGATTGGTCTGCAAATTACGAGAATAGTTATTATATGTTAGGGACAGTAGCAGGGCCACACCCTTATCCAACTATAGTGAGAGAATTTCAAAAAATTATAGGAATAGAAACAAAAAATCAAATTTTAGAAAAAATAGGAAAATTACCAGATATTATTTTAGCATGTGTTGGGGGTGGATCAAATGCAATCGGAATATTTTTTGATTTTATTAATAATAAAAAAGTGAGATTAATAGGAATTGAACCTGGTGGGAAAGGAATAAAAACAGGAAAACATGGCGCACCACTCAAACATGGAAAAACTGGAATCTATTTTGGAATGAGATCAAAAATTATGCAAACTACAGAAGGTCAAATAAAAAATTCTTGGTCAATTTCTGCAGGTTTAGATTTTCCATCCGTAGGTCCAGAACATGCTTGGTTAAATAAAATAAAAAGAGCTGAATATCATTCAGTTACTGATGAAGAAGCATTATTTGCCTTTAAAGATTTATGTAAATATGAAGGAATTATTCCTGCTCTAGAATCATCACACGCTATAGCATATGCAATAAAACTTATGAAACAAGATCCTATCAAAAAACAAATTATTGTAATTAATTTATCTGGAAGGGGAGATAAAGATATATCTACAGTTGAAAAATATATGTTCAACAACAATCAGGAAAAAAAATGAATCGATATCAAAATATGTTTCATAAATTAAAATCTAAAAAAGAAGGATGTTTAGTACCATTTCTAACTATTGGAGACCCTTCTGTAGAATCATTTTTAAAAATTATCGATATTTTAATCGAAGAGGGAATAGATGCAATAGAATTAGGAATACCATTTTCAGATCCATTAGCTGATGGTCCAATTATACAAAATGCTAATTTAAGAGCATTAAAAAATGGAATAAATATATTTAAAGCTTTTGAAATTATTCAATATATACGAAAAAAATATTATACATTACCTATTGGTATATTAGTATATGCAAATATTATTTTTCATACAAAAATCAATATGTTTTATAAATTATGTAAAGAAATCGATATTGATTCAGTACTAATTCCGGATATTCCAATAGAAGAATATTTTAATTTTCATAAAGATATTATTTTAGATAATATATCATCTATTTTTATATGCCCCCCCAATGCGAACAAAATTTTATTAAAAAAAATATCTAAAATTGCAAAAGGTTATATTTATTTATTGTCAAGGTCTGGAGTAACAGGACATCAAGATCATATTAATCAACCTAAAATAAATATTATTCAACAATTAAAAAAATACAGTACAATCCCAATTTTACAAGGATTTGGAATTTTTCATACATCTCAAATATTATCTTCCTTATCTTTGGGTGTAGATGGAATAATTTGTGGTTCTGTTATTATTGAATCAATTGAAAAATATCAAAATAATCCTGAATTTATGATTCAAACAATTAGAAAATTAATTAAAAAATTTAAAAATGCAACAAAAAATCAACTAAAATATTGAAATTTATTAAAATCAATATCAATTATTGTATTAAATCAAATATTAATTTTTTCTTTTTTTTGAAATATTTTACGTAACATATTTAAAAAAATAATGAACATTCTATTCTAAAAACTATGCTATTATTAATTGAAAATATTTTTTTTATTGGAATCATCATCATTTTCATCAAAAATATTTATTTCAAATATTCAGATGAAAAATTAATAAATTTTACGATTTTAAAATTATTAATATATTTAATTTTAATTAAATTTATTTTCCAGATTGGATTAATTATTTTAATTATTCCTAATATATTATTATTACTATTTTTATTCGGAATAATATTTTTTTTTATTATAAAAAAAAATAATATTATAGTTATAAATAATAAAGATATTTTTTTTCAATTTAAAAATATGATATTTATTCTATTCCTGGTAATATTTTTTTATTTTTTATTAAAAATACTAATAATATTTTTTCATTCAATATTATATTTTTTATTTTTTTTTTTGTATTATATTTCTTAATAATTTATTAAAATTTTCAATATATTTCTTAATTATTACTTTTTTATTATCAAATTTAAATAAAATAATAAATTTTTATTATAAAAAAAATATTTACTAAATATTTTATATTAATGTATTAATTGTATATTAAATAGATACAAATTTAGTTTTATGAAGTAATAATAAAATGTATATTTTATTAATATCCATTTAACTAAATTTGTTTAATTTGTGATTAAACATGATATATTCAAAATATTTTTTAAGAATATATTCATTATGATATTTAACAATTAAAATTTTCTTCTATAATATAATCTATAAAATAAAATACATGATAGATAAAAATAAAAACAATAAAAAAAAAATGGTTTTAAGAACATTAGCAATGCCAGCTAATATCAATGTAAATGGAAATATTTTTGGTGGTTGGATTATGTCTCAAATGGATTTAGGAGGAGCAATTTTAGCTAAAGAAATTGCAAAAGGAAAAGTAACTACATTAAAAATTGAAAACATGATTTTTTTAAAAAAAATTATAATAGGAGACTTAGTAAGTTGTTATGCTAATTGTGTTTCGATTGGAAGAACATCAATGAAAGTAAAAGTTGAAATGTGGATAAAAAAAATTTCTTCTGAACCCTTCGGTGATTATTTTAAAACTGCAAAAGCAACATTTATTTATGTTGCGATAGATCAAGATGGAAATCCTAGATCTATATTAAATCATTCAATATCCTAAAAATAAATAAAATCTTTAAAATATTACATGTATTCAAAAAAAAGTATTTAATTCATAATAAAATTCACGGAAATTCAATATATGAATATTGTTTTAAATATCATTTCTGAATTATATCCTATAATATATGGATTATTAATTATTATAAGTAGTCTAAAGATACTTAAACAATATCGAAAAACATCTGAAATAATTAATTGGCTATTAATGATTTACTTGCTTCCTATATTAGGATTAATAATATGGTTTTTTATAGGAAAAATATATTTAAATAATCGGCGAAAACAAATTGCTAAAAAAGTATGGTCAATAACTGAATCATGGATGTATGATCTAAAAAAAATAAAATATATTTTTGAATCTAAAAATAGTAAAGTAGCAAAATCATTATTTAAATTATGCAATTATCGACAGGGTATTTTGGGTGTAAAAAGTAATGAAATAAGATTATTGCATAATACTACTGATGTTATAAATACATTAATTCAAGATATTAAGTTAGCAAAAAAAAATATTGAAATGGTATTTTATATTTGGAATCCAGGCGGAATAGCAGATGATGTAGCCAAAGCATTAATCTATTCAGCAAAAAAAGGTATACATTGTAGATTAATTTTAGATGCTGCTGGAAGTTTAAAATTTTTTCATAGTCCCTGGCTAAATATGATGCAACAATCTGGAATAAAAATAGTAAAATCTTTAAAACTAAATTTATTAAAAATGTTTTTCCGAAGAATTGATATTAGACAACATCGAAAAATTATTTTAATTGATAACTATATTACATATACTGGAAGCATGAATCTAGTAGATCCATATTTATTTAAGAAATCTTATAAAATAGGACAATGGATTGATTTAATGATTCGCATAGAAGGTCCTTTAGCAATCACAATGGGTATTGTTTATTCATGCGATTGGGAGATGGAAACTGAAAAAAAAATTCTTCCAAAAATCAATAAACATAAAAATCTAATTTTAAAAAAAAAAAAATGCTACCCAATTATTCAAGCAATTCCCTCCGGACCGGGATTTCCAAAAAATATGATACATCGAACATTATTAGTTGCTATCTATTCTGCCCGTAAAAAAATCACTATAACTACACCATACTTCATTCCAAGTCATGAACTATTAAATGCAATTTGCATTGTTTCAAAAAAAGGAATAGAAGTAAATATTATAATTCCATTATATAGTGATTCTTTTTTAGTAAAATGGGCTAGTAAATATTTTTTTAATAAACTATTAGATTCCGGTGTAAATATTTATCAATTTCAAAAAGGATTATTACATACTAAAAGTATTTTGATTGATGAACAATTAAGTTTAATAGGTACTGCTAATTTAGACATGAGAAGTATCTGGTTAAATTTTGAAATTACTTTAGCAATTGACAATCAATTATTTGCAAAACAATTAAAGTGTATACATAATTATTACGTATCTCAATCAAAATTATTAGATTATAAAACATGGAAAGTGCGTTCATTTTGGAAAAAATTAATAGAAAAGATATTTTATTTATGTAGCCCGTTATTATAATTTTGTAAATCATTGTTTTTAATTAAAAAATTAAATAATTACATTTTAAATAAATACTTGAAGTATATTTAATATATTTCATAAATAAACATTTATTTTGGAATTAAATGACCCATTTTTTTTATTTTAGTAACTAAATATTTTTCATTATTAGAATGTTTTTTGGTAATTAAATCGACCCGTTCAACAATATTAATACCAGAATTAACGAGTATCTTCATTTTTAACGGGTTATTTGTAAGTAATTTAATATTATTTATATTCATAGATTTTAATATATCTGAACAAATGGTAAAATCTCTTTCATCTGCAGAAAATCCTAATTTATGGTTAGCTTCTACTGTATCTAAGCCTTGATCTTGCAAATGATACGCACGAATTTTATTTAATAAACCAATATTTCGACCTTCTTGTCTATGATAAATTAATATTCCAGAACCTTCTTTTGAAATTTTTATTAACGCTTGTTTTAATTGTGCCCCACAATCGCATCTTAAACTAAATAAAGCGTCTCCAGTTAAACATTCTGAATGAATTCGAACTAAAATAGGTTTTTTTTGACTAATATCTCCATAAGTTAATGCAATATGATTTTTATTGTTTATTTTTTCTTCAAAACCTATAATAACGAAATCTCCCCAGGGAGTTGGTAATATAGCATCTTGTATACGTCGAATTTTCATATGTACTCTATAAATAAATTGCGCTAAATAATATTATTTCATGATATTAATAAATTAAAAATATAATAAATTACATATGAAACATTAATATGTAATTTCTTTTAAAATTTTTATTTCAAATAAACAAGAAATTTTTTTAATGCTTGAATAGGATTATTAGAATGTGTAATTATTCTCCCGACCACTAGATAATCAATATTATATTTCTTAATATCTTGAGGAAAAAATATCATCTTCTGATCATCTAACATATGATCGGAAAATCGAATACCTGGAACAATTGTTTTAAATCGATCTCCAAATATTCTTTTTATTTGATTTGATTCTTTTGCTGAACAAACTACTCCGTCCAAACCAGCCATGCAACTTAATTTTGCTAATTTTAAAATATAATTTGATAACGACAATGTAATACCAAGGTGTTTCAATTCTGATTCTGATATACTAGTCAGTAGAGTAATGGCGATTAACAATGGTTTTTTAGATTGAAAACGATTTAATGCTATTTTAGCATTTTTTAACATATTTATACCACCGCATGCATGAATACTAAGCATCCATATATTTAAATTTGAAAGAGCATAAATTGATTTTGCAATAGTATTAGGAATATCATATAATTTTAAATCTAAAAAAATTTTAAACCCCAAATTATGTATTTCTTCAATAAATTTTATTCCAAATCTAATAAACATTTCCTGTCCAATCTTAACTCTAAACATGCTTGGATCTAGAAAATTAATTAATTGCATCGCTGATTTTTTATTTGAATAATCTAATGCTATAATAATTTTAATATTAGATCGAATTGGATAATTTACATGAGAAAATTCTAATGACATTACAACACCTCTAAAAATATATCTAATAAAAAATATTCTTACATAAAGTAATAAAATAAAATATATTTTATTAATATTATATAAATCTTTATTGAGTTTGAAAATGTGCATGATATGAAGATCTTACTAAAGGACCACAAAATGCATTAGAAAAACCCATAGATAATGCTTTTTTTTGAAAATACTGAAATTTTAATGGGGTTACATAACGTTTAACTGGCAAATGAGAAATACTTGGTCTTAAATATTGTCCTAATGTTAACATATCAACACTATTATTTCTTAAATCTTGTAATACTTTTATAACTTCCCTATCAGTTTCTCCTAATCCTAACATTAAACCAGATTTAGTGGGAATGCCTGGATTTTTATTTTTAAAAATATTCAATAATTTTAATGAATGATGGTAATTTCCACCAGGTCGAACAATATTATATAATCTTGGAATACTTTCTAGATTATGATTAAAAATATCTGGAGGATATTTAGATATAATATCGATGGAATATTCTAAAGAATTTCGAAAATCAGGAACTAAAATTTCAATTTGAATATTTTTTTGCATTCTTAAATTTTTAATACAATTTACAAATTGTATTGCCCCTCCATCTTTTAAGTCATCTCGTGCAACGGAAGTAATAACAACATATTTAATTCCCATTTGTAATACAGTATTTGATAATTTTTTTGGTTCATCAGAATTTATTAAACGAGGTCGACCATTTGAAATTGCACAAAAAGGACATTTACGAGTACATATGTTACCTAAAATCATGAAAGTTGCTGTTTTGTTATTAAAACATTCATGTAAATTGGGACATAATGCCTCTTCACAAACTGAATGTAATAAATTCATTTTTAATATTTTTTTAACATGATTAATTCGAGATGATTCTATTGGTAATTTTATTTTAATCCAATTTGGTTTAGGAATGGAATGTAAATCTTTCATATGATGTAAATAATTAGAATGTATTAAATTTAAATGATTAATTGTTTCAATCTTCTTTCAATAATAATATTTTATGTAAAATATAATATTAATAAATTATATTATATCGCAATTAAATAATTTTTTAAAATAAAAAAAATATATTTTTATTAAATATCATTTGAATACTTTTAATAAGAATTTTTCTAGTCATAGACATAGTTATATTATGTTGAATATCATTTATTTGTGTCATTTTAATATTATTTAAACCACATGGTTTAATGTAAGTAAAGGGAGTTAAATTCATATTTACATTTATGGAACATCCATGTAAACAACATCCATTTTTAATTCTTAAACCAATAGAACAAATTTTTTTTTGATTTACATATATTCCAGGGTATGTTTTATTAGAAGATCCAAAAATTAAAAAAGATTTTAATGTATTTAGCAGAATACTTTCAATCAACAATAATAATTTTCGAAGATCAATATGATTGTTTTTTAAATTTAATAAAAAATATATTACCTGTTGGCCAGGACCATGGTATGTAATTTTTCCTCCTCGATTGCTTGCCATTACTGGAATATTTCTAATACTATCTATTTTAAGTTTACCTTCACTTTGTCCTGTTGTAAATATTGGATAATGTTCTACCAACCAAATTTCATCTATTGTTTTTAAATTACGAGTATCTACAAAATAATTCATTTTATCAAATACTATTTTCCAGGGTAATAATCCTAAATTACGAATAATAATCGGTGTTTTATTCAAAATCACTCCTTTTTAATTCACTGTAATTATTATATAATATTATATATTTTATATTAAAAATATTGAGTATAATATTTAAAAAATGTTTGAAAAAGCCACCTTTAAACTGGTCATAATAAATTCAATACCCAAAGACATTAATAACAAACCCATAATTTTATTTAATATATTAATACCTGTTTTTCCTAAAATTTTTATACATATAGGAGCAATTTGAAATAATAACCAACACAATATGAAAAATAAAACCATGGTTATACTACAAAAAAACATATTATCTAAGGATGTATGATGAGTGCTCCAAATAATAGTAGTACTAATAGAACCGGGTCCAGCAATTAAAGGCATAGCTAATGGGATAATACTAATATTTTCATTTTTATATTTTAATTGACTATTTTTTGCAATACTATTTAAATCATTCATTAATGTGCCATTAATCATCGAAAATGCAATTCCAATAATTAAAAAACCACCAGCAATCCGAAAAGATTCTACAGAAATACCAAACACATCTAGAATAATACCACCAATAAATAATGAAATAATTAAAATTGTACAAGCAGCAAGATTTGCAATAATATTAATTTTACTTCTTTCTCTATCAGAAAGAAAACCGGTTATTCCTATAAAAATTGGAATCATACCTATAGGATTTACTAAAGCAAATAATCCTATAAAAAAATTTAAATAAATTGAAAAATCCAAAATAATATATTTCACATATTTTCCTGAAAATCACTAATATGTTAATAGTATTATATATTATAACTGAAAGTTATAATGCATATATTATTTAGAACATTAAAATCTAAAAAGGAATGATCTTGTATTTTACAAAATATGTAAAATGATTATAAATAATCCATATATTTTTAAAATATTATAATTAAAATATATTTTTTAAAATTAATTCTATGAATATATCTTTAAAAAAATAACCAACAATAAAAGAACACTATAGTGTATGATTCATCATGGATATACTTAAACCTCCATCAACATAAATTACTTGACCGGTAATTCCAGTAGATAAATTAGAAGATAAAAAAACAGCTGTATTTCCAACCTCTTCTAATGTTACTAATCTATGAATAGGAGAATATTTAGCAGAATAAGATAATATTTTGTTAAAGTTTTTAATATTATAAGTAGAAATAGTTTTCATTGGACCAACAGAAATAGCATTAATTCTCAACTTCTGACGACCAATTACATTAGCTATATAACGAACATTAGATTCTAATGAAGCTTTTGCTAAACCCATTACGTTATAATATGGTATTGCTTGTTTAGAGCCTAAATAAGTTAATGTAACTATTGATGAATGATTATTTAAATATTTTTTAGACTCTTTAACCATAGATACTAAACTATATGAAGTAATATTATGCGCAATATTAAAATTCTGATAATTAATAGATGAAATATAATCTTTTTGAAATTGATTTTTTGAAGCATATGCAATAGAATGAATAAAACCATCAAAGGTTTTCCAATATTTTAACAAATTTATAAATAGTTTTTTAATATTATTATCATTTAAAAAATTACACTTTAAAACAATATTTGAATTAAATTCTTTTGCAATATTGTAAATATATTTTTGATTTTTTTTACTTAAATAAGTGAATGCCAATGTAGCACCTTGTTGAAAAAATGATTTAGCAATTCCATATGAAATAGATCGTTGATTAGTAATACCTGTAATTAATATTTTTTTACCTTTTAATAATTCCATAATTATCCTGAAAATAATAATTTTTTTTATGCTATATAAAAATTTTTTATATTATTAAAAAATATATAATTTAAACATTGATTACTGATTTTTTTGGATTATATTTATAACATCTCCAATATAATTATGAGGGGTAATCTTTTTTAATCTATCTTTTTCATAATCAGGAATATTTAAATTTTCAATATATTGACTTATAATTAAAGCATCTACATAATTTCCTCTAGTGATTTTTTTTAATTCTTCGTATCCGTTTGAAATACCATATTTTCTCATCATGGTTTGGATAGGTTCAGCTAATAAAACCCATTTATCATTTAAAGAGTTTTTTAATTCAGAAAAATTAACTGTAATTTTACTTAAACCAATTAATAATGATTCATAAGCAATAATTGAATAACCCATAGTCACACCAATATTTCGTAATATTGTTGAATCAGTTAAGTCACGTTGCCATCTTGAAATAGGTAATTTAGCAATCATATGATTCATAATTGAATTCGATAGACCTAAATTTCCTTCAGATTTCTCAAAATCAATTGGATTGACTTTATGCGGCATAATAGAAGATCCAATTTCATTTTGTTTTGTTTTTTGTTTAAAATAATTTAATGAAATATATCCCCAAATATCTTGATTAAAATTAATTAATATTGTATTAAATCGACATATACAGCTAAAAATTTCTGAAATATAGTCATGAGGTTCAATTTGAGTAGTACATGGATTCCAATCAATCCCTAAAGAGTTAACAAATTCTTCTGAAATTTCACTCCAATTAATTAATGGATATGCTGTCATATGGGCATTATAATTTCCTACAGTTCCATTAAACTTTCCCAATATTATAATATTTTTGAGTTGATTATATTGACGATATAGTCGATAATAAAAATTCAGCATCTCTTTACCTACAGTTGAAGGTGTAGCCGGTTGTCCATGAGTACGAGATAAAATAGTAACATTTTGAAAATTTATTGCCATATCTTTAATAGTTAAAAGTATTTTTTTCCAGTAAGGAATTAATACTTTACTTCGAGTTTTTTTTAACATGACAGCATAAGCTAAATTATTAATGTCATCAGACGTACAAGCAAAATGAATAAAATTTAGAATAGTTGGGTCATTTAATTTAACAGATATTTTTTGACTTAAGAAATATTCAATAGCTTTTACATCATGACAAGTAGATTTTTCAATTTCTTTAATTTTTTTTGCATCTTCGTAATCAAAGTTTTTTATTATATCGGATAAAATTTTATTTGTATTTTCATTAAAAGTAGGTAACTGAAAAACATCAGGTATAGAAGATAATTTTTTTAACCAACAAATTTCAATTTTTATTCTAAATTTTAAAAATGCATATTCACTGAATATATTTTTTAAAATAGATGTGTTTTTATGATACCTTCCATCTATAGGGGAAATAGCTGTTAAACAAAAATTATTCATATAAATTTTCCTAATATTAAAATCATATAATACAAAATAAATAAATTAAATATATTTACATTATTTATTTAAAAAAGGGATGGATTTTTTGATAATACCCCCACCTATACAAATTTCACAAGAATAAAATACAACAGATTGTCCTGGGGTAACACCAAATACTGGATTTTTAAAAAAAATTTTTATTGATTTTAAATTTTTTAATATTATAATACATGGTACATCTATTTGACGATATCTTACTTTTGCTGTGCAATTTAGAATATTTGATATATTTTCAGAGTTTATCCAATTCACTTTATCTGCAATTAATCCAATGGACATTAATTTATGGTGATTAAAACCCTGAACAACAGTAATAGTATTTAGAAATAAATTTTTATCACAAACATACCATGGTATATTTTTTTTTCCGTACTTTCCACCAATACCAAGTCCTTTCCGTTGTCCAATAGTATAATTTATAATCCCAGAATGTTTTCCAATAATATAACCACGATCAGTTAATATATTTCCAGGTAAACTCGTGATAAAACGACTTAAAAATTTTTGTATTTTATAAGAACCAATAAAACAAATTCCTGTAGAATCCGGTTTCTCTGCAACAGATAAATTTAATTCTCTTGCTATATTACGTACTTTTTTTTTTTGAAATTTACCAATTGGAAATAAAATTTTTTTTAGTTTTTTATGATTTAATGTATATAAAAAATAACTTTGATCTTTATTGACATCAATACCCCGAATTAACATTGGTTTATGATTAAAATATTTAATTTGTGCATAATGACCTGTAGCAATATAGTCCGCTTTAAATAATTTTGTTGCTACATTTAAAAAAATTTTAAATTTAATATATTTATTACACCAAATATCAGGATTAGGTGTTATTCCTGTTTTATATGCAAATAAAAATTTCTTAAAAACATCATTCCAATATTCTTCAGAAAAATTTACTTCATGTAAGTATATTTTTAATTTTTTACAAACTGCTCTTGTATCGTTTAGATCTTGAGAAGATGCACAATAATCAATTGTATCATCTTCTTCCCAATTTTTCATAAACATACCTTCGACAATATATCCTTGTTGTAATAAGATATATGCAGCAACAGAAGAATCCACTCCACCAGACATAGCAACAATTACTTTTTTAATATTTTTACTATTCATTAAAATATAATATTAATAAATTCATTTAAGATATATTATATATTTATAATACAAAAAAGATTAATAAAAGTTTTATTATAATATTTATTAAAAATTTAATATTTTATATAAAAATATTAAATTATCCACCATTTAAATAATGATTAAAAATTTTTAATTATGATTTACAATAAAAACATGTATAATATTCGGAATTTTTCAATTATTGCTCATATTGATCATGGAAAATCAACTATTTCAGATAGATTTATTCAAATATGTGGCGGATTAACAAATAGAGAAATGTCAGAACAAGTATTAGATACTATGGATTTAGAAAAAGAAAGAGGAATAACTATTAAAGCACAAAGCGTTACTTTACAATATATTAGTTCTAAAAAAAAAATTTTCTATTTAAATTTTATTGATACACCCGGACATGTAGATTTTGCATACGAAGTATCACGATCATTATCAGCATGTGAAGGAGCACTTTTAGTAATTGATTCAACTCAAGGTGTAGAAGCACAAACTATTGCTACCTGTAACATGGCATTAAATATGAATCTTACAGTAATTCCAGTATTAAATAAAATTGATTTACCTACTTCAAATCCACAACGAGTATTAAAAGAAATTAAAGATATTATAGGTATTTCAGAAATAGATACAATTCTCTGTTCCGCTAAAACTGGATTTGGAATAACTAATATATTAGAAAAAATTATCAGTCACATTCCTTCTCCAGAAGGTGATATAAATATGCCATTACAAGCTTTAATTATTGATTCCTGGTTCGATAACTACCTAGGTGTAGTATCATTAATTAAAGTTAAAAATGGAAAAATATCAGTAGGAGATAAAATACAAGTTATTAGTACAAAAAAAAAATATTGTATAAATAAAATTGGGATATTTACACCAAAACCAAAATATAAAAATAATTTAAAATGTGGTGAAGTTGGATGGGTTATATGCGGAATTAAAAATATCAAATCTTTTCCTGTAGGAGATACTTTAACATCTTTTTCGAATCCAGTAAAACAATCAATTTCTGGATTTAAAAAAATACAACCCAAAATATACGCTGGATTATTTCCACTTGAAACTGAACAATATGAAAATTTTAAACTAGCATTAGAAAAATTAAGTTTAAATGATGCTTCATTATTTTATCAAACAGAAACATCTAATGCACTAGGATTTGGGTTTAAATGTGGTTTTCTTGGATTATTACATATGGAAATCATTCAAGCTCGATTAGAAAGAGAATATAACTTAAATATTATTTCTACTATTCCAACCGTAATATATCAAATTGAAATGATGGATAAAAGTATAATATACTTAAATAATCCATATGAATTATCTAAATTAAAAAAAATAAAAGAATTACGAGAACCAATTGCAAGATGCAATATTTTAACCCCCGAAAAATATATTGGAGATATTATTAATTTATGTTTGCAAAAAAGAGGAATACAGAAAGATATAATATATCATGAACATCAAATAACATTAAAATATGATATTCCTATGTCAGAAATCATAACAAATTTTTTTGATCAATTAAAATCTATTTCTAATGGATACGCATCATTAGAATATGATTTTAAATATTTTAAAAAATCAGATATGATATGCTTAGATATATTAATTAATACTGAAAAAATTGACGCTTTTTCTTTAATAATACATAGAAAAAACTCATATATTCAAGCAAAAAATATAGTTAAAAAAATTAAAAATCTAATTCCTAGACATCAATTTAATATTATAATACAAGCTGCTATTGGTAAAAACATAATTGCTAAATCTATAATTAAACAACTCCGAAAAAATGTATTATCTAAATGTTATGGCGGAGATGTCAGTAGGAAAAAAAAATTATTAAAAAAACAGAAAATAGGAAAAAAAAAAATGAAACAAATTGGAAATATTAAAATACCAAAAGAAACTTTTTTTTCTATACTTTCAATAAAATAAAACATATAGGAGTTTTTATTTATGAAAAATATTTTTTTTAATGTATTATATAGTTTAATTTTAATTACAGGAATCGTTTGGTTATTTAATATAATTTACTTAATAATTAATAAAATATCTGATTTTAGAAAATCAAATATTATACAATGTAAGAATAATTCTAAAGATAATCATAAAACAATAAATAATAAATCTTTTATAAATACTATAGGATCATTTTTTCCGGTTTTAATTATAGTATTGTTTATAAGATTTTTTGTATTTGAATCATTTAATATTATATCTCCATCAATGATGCCAACACTCCTACCTGGAGATTGCATATTAGTTACAAAATTTAATTATAGAATTAATAATCCGTTTACAAAAAAAAATCTTATACAATATAATCATCCTCAAAGAGGAGAAATTGTTATTTTTAACCATTCTAAAGATAATCATAAAAATTATATAAAAAGAATTATAGGAATTCCTGGAGATAAAATTTATTACGACGAAATCAACAAAAAATTAACAATTTATAAAAATTATAACTTTAAAAATGAATATAATCAAAAAATTTTTATTAACTATTATGTTTTAAATAATCAAATAAATAGATATTTAGACCAAACCAAACAAGAAAAATATATAATGATTAAAATTTATATAGAAAATATAAATCCTTGTAAGCATAATATATTAATAATCCAAAACAATCAAAACGCATTAAAATTATATAATTTTTCCAAAAAAAATACTTGGATAATACCAAAAGGATATTATTTTGTCATGGGAGATAACCGAAATGATAGCTTAGATAGTAGATATTTTGGATTAATTTCAGAAAAAAATATAATTGGAAAGGCTAATTATATATGGATGAGTTTTGAAAAACAACCTAATAGTTGGCTTAAAAAAATTAGATTTAATCGCATTGGAAAAATTAATTAATTTTAAAAGAGATATTTTATAATCTATGAATTACACTATGATAAATAAATTACAAAAAACTTTAGGATATACTTTTGAAAAAGAAGAAATTTTAAATCAAGCTCTAACACATCGAAGTGCGAGCGTAAAACATAATGAAAGATTAGAGTTTTTAGGTGATTCTATTTTAAGTTTTGTGATTGCGAACACCTTATATCGAGATTTTCCATATATTAATGAAGGCGACATGAGTAGAATGAGAGCAACACTGGTACAGGGAAATACATTAGCAAAAATAGCTAGCGAATTTAGTTTAGGAGAATATTTACAACTAGGACAGGGTGAACTTAAAAGCGGGGGGTTTAAAAGAGAATCAATATTAGCTAATACTATTGAAGCAATAATTGGTAGTATTTTTATAGATAGTGATATTCAAATAGTAGAAAAATTAATATTAAAATGGTATAAAAAAAGATTAAAAACTATTGACCCTAAAGATTTACAAAAAGATTCTAAAACACGTCTTCAAGAATATCTACAATCTCAAAATATTCCATTACCTTCATATATAATTACTCAAATATATGGAGAAGCGCACAACCAACTATTTACAATACAATGTAAAATTTACGAAATAAAAGGAGAATTTATTGGTATGGGATCAAGTAAAAGACAAGCAGAACAAAACTCTGCAAATCAAGCTTTAATAAAACTAGGAATAGAATGAATAAAATCGATTATTATTGTGGTTATATTGGAATTTTCGGAAAACAAAATGTCGGAAAATCCACAATATTAAATAAATTAATAGAAAATAAAGTGTCTATTACTTCTCGTAAACCAGGAACAACCCAAAAAAATATATTGGGAATTCAAACAAAAAAAAATTATCAAATAATTTATATTGATACACCTGGAATGAAATTAAAAGAAAAAAATAATTATATGCTTCGTATTAATAATAAATTATCGCTTATTTTGTTTGTAGTGAATAAAAATACTTGGTCAAAATTAGATGAATTAATATTAAATAAAATACAAAAACTATTTACATCAACTATTTTAGTAATTAATAAAATTGATTGTATTACTCAAAAAATAAAATTATTACCTTATATTGAACAAGTCCGAAAAAAACACAATTTTATGGAAATTATTCCAATTTCTGCAAAATTTAGAAAAAATATTGATATATTATCACAAAAAATAAAAGAATATATTCCAAAATCTAAACATCTTTTCCCAAAAAAATGCATTACCAATGTTTCTTCAGAATTTATAATTACCGAAATAATACGAGAAAAAATTATTCGTCTTGTAGGAAAAGAATTACCATATTTAATCAAAATTAAAATTAATTCATATAAAATAGATCAATGTCATAAAAATTATATTGATGCTTTTGTTATAGTAAAGAATAATAGACATAAAAAAATTATTATAGGAAAAAATGGAGAAAAAATTAAATTGTATGGAATAAAAGCTCGAAAAGAAATAGAAAAAAAATTTAATAAATCAATTTATTTAAAATTATGGGTAAAAATATATAAAAAATAAGATATGTCAATTATTGGAGTAGGAATAGATATTATTAAAATATCAAGATTAAAAAATATAGTTAAAAAATTTGGAAAAAAATTTATCAAACGTATTTTATCTAAAAAAGAATTTCAAGAATTTTCAAATAACCCAAAAGATATTTCTTTTCTTGCTAAACGTTTTGCAGCAAAAGAAGCAGCATCAAAATCTTTAGGGATAGGTATACAGAATAATATTCAATTAAACCATTTTGAAGTATACCATGATCATCTTGGAAAACCAAAAATAAATTTTTTAAAACAAGCAAAAATTTTTTTAAAAAAATTAAATATTAAATCAATACATATTAGTATAACAGATGAAAAAAAATATGCTTGTGCTGTTATAATTATTGAGTCAAAATAATCCGAATAAAATAAAAGAAATTAAATATAAAAAAATTTATTATTTAATTTCTTTTATTTTTAAAAAAATTTGTTATTAAATTAGTACATATAGAATTATATATAGAATAATCAACTTGAATCTTAGTATTATTTTTAATTTCTTTTAACAAATCAACTGTAATCTGTGATTTTTTAACATTTCTATTTGAACAAGATCCTAATACTAAACGATTGATACGACTATTTAAAATAGCTCCTAAGCACATGATACATGGTTCCAAAGTGACATATAATGTAGTATTAATTAACCTATAATTCTTTAAAATTTTTCCACCTTCTTGCAAGGCAAGAATTTCTGCATGTGCAGTAGGATCATGATTAGAAATCGATGAATTTAAACCAGCACCAATAATTCGATTATTAAAGATTAATACAGCACCTACTGGTACTTCACCATTTAATTGTGCTTGATTAGCTAAAATCAAAGCATATTGCATCCAAAAAGTATCTTTTATATTTAAAAAATTATTATTCAAAATATAATTTATCTCTATATAATGTTACAAAAAATTTTTAATTAATCTATTTTTTTGAATTATCCATTCTTGTTTTTTTTTATGTTCTCTTTTATCGCGTACATTTTTACCTCTAGCAACTCCAATTTGTAATTTACACCAAGCATTCTTCCAATATAAAGAAAGAGCAATTAAACTATATCCTTTAATTTGATATTTTCCATATAAAAAAAAAATTTCCCTACGATGTAATAATATTTGTCGGTCTCGATGTGTTTGATTATGAAATGCATTAGAAATAGATGTTAAACATGGTTGAATATCTATACTAACTAGATACATTTTTCCATGGTTAAATAATAAATAACCACTATTAATATTTACTTGCTTTTTTCTTAATGATTTTACTTCCCAACCTTGTAAAACTAAACCAGCTTCAAGGGTACTTTCTATAAAATAATTATAATATGCTTTTTTATTAACAATAATATTATTTTTAAAATTTTTATCATTTTTTTTGTATATCATAATTTTATTATATTTTAATATATTAAAAAATTATAAATGATATTATAATATAATTTATACTATATATGTAAACAATTTATTTCGAAACTATAACCATAGCTGGTCTTAATAAACGATTATGTAATTTATATCCTTTTTGCATAATTTGAATAATATAATTTGACTGAACAGTCTTAGACTCGGATAACATGATTGCTTGATGAATATTTGGATCAAAAGGAACATTCACTTCATTAATTATTTTAATATTATATGAATTAAATAATTTTAAAAATAATTCTAAAATAGAAGTTAATTGAACATGAATTTCAGAAATATCAGGAATATCAGGAATATCAGGAATATCAGGAATATCAGAATTTTCTTTTCTAGATGAAAAAACTGCTTTTTCTAAATTATCAATATCAGGTAATAAATCAATAATAAAGCTAGAAAGAGAATACTTATAGGTATTACTAATATCTTTTTCAATTCTATCCATTAAAGTTTTAAGCTTTTTTTTTGATTGTTTTTTAAGGTATAATATTTTTTTTTTTTTTTTTAAAATTAAATTTTTAATTTCACTATTTTTTTTTTGCATATGATTAAACCATAAATTAAATATATTTATATTATATATAATTAGATTTTCTAAACGTCAAAAAAAAACCATGTTCTGGTATTTCCCAGGGTTGTTCAACCCATACATCTTGAGGTACATTAACAATATATCCATTAACGAACATACAACCCATTGGTTTTGCAAAAACTGTAAAAAAATAAGATTTTGGATATATCTTATGAATAATCCTTGCTGTACCTCCAGTATCTGATAAATCATCTATAATTAAAGTAGATTGATTATAATTTTTAGCAATTTTAATAATTTTTACATCATTTTGTAATTTTTGATCATTATAACTTGCAATGCAAATAGTATCTACAAAACGAATACCTAATTCTTGAGCAATACATGCAGCTGGAACTAGTCCCCCTCTACTAACAGCAATAATTTTTTTCCATTTCTTAATTAAAGATAATTTATAAGCTAATTGACGCGAATATATTTGAAACCTTTCCCAAGTAACAATAAATTTTTTTTTCATATAACAACCTTATTCTTTTTATTAAATTCATGTAAAATATATATTATTCAATTAATTATAAAATATTTCATTATAATAAATTAAATAAAAATTGTATTTTTTTATAAATAATAAAATTTTGTTATTTTTTTTTAACATTCGGTGCGGACGGGATTCGAACCCGTGACCCCTAGCGTGACAGGCCAGTATTCTAACCAACTGAACTACCGCACCAAAAAATAAAACATAAAAAAAATTACGTTGTTATCATAATATATAATTATAACCAAATAGTCAAATAATATTCTTTAATTTTAACCATAAACAAGAATTATCTTTATTTATATTTTTTAAATACTTTTCATGTTTATGATATTCATTTTTTGTAGCCTTTAAAACGAAAGGTGGAATATTTTCAAAATGTTTTTTATTTTTAATGAAATTATTTTTTAAAATATTTTTTTGATTAAATAGATTATTAAAAATAATTGTTTTTTGTACACTCGTCATACGAAGATAAACCTTTGCCAAAATTTCAGCATCAATAATAGCGCTATGTAAATTTCTGGGAATATTAACTTGATATCTTTTTCTTAAAGCATCTAAATTATTTTTTTTTCCTGGAAAATTTGACCGAGCTATCTGTAAAGTATCTATAACTTTGCACATTTCAGAAATTTTTTTAATATTTTTATTTAATTTTTGAATCTCATAATTTAAAAATCCTAAATCAAAATTAGCATTATGCATAATAATATCAGATTGATTTAAATACTTGATAAATTTTAAAATAATTTCATAAAAAAATGGTTTATCCATTAAAAAATCATTAGTAATACCATGAATTTTAAAAGCCTCAAAATCTATTAATCGATTGGTTTGAATATATGTATGAAAATTATTTCCGGTTAACTCACGATTAATAATTTCGACTGCTCCAATTTCAATAATACAATGATCAAGATAAAATTTTTTATTCCTATTCATTCCAGTAGTTTCAGTATCTATTACTATCTTTCTATCCAAGACGATATTTCTAAATATTTGATTAAAATTTACATATAATTAAAACATAATTGATGAAATTTTTCAATATATTTAAAATATTCAAATATATGAAATATATGAAAATAATAAATTTTTGAAATATTTTTAAAAATATTTAATATTTTTAATTTAACAAATTTCAAATATTTTAAAAAATACTTTTTTTATAAAAAAAAATAAAAACGATTTTAATAAAAAGATATATAATTGTTAGATATAAAAATTCGATCTAATTTTGGAGCTAAGCGGGATCGAACCGCTGACCTCCTGCGTGCAAAGCAGGCGCTCTCCCGGCTGAGCTATAGCCCCTTTGGTTGTTATAAACTTTATAGGCCTGAGTGGATTTGAACCACCGACCTCACCCTTATCAGGGGTGCGCTCTAACCAACTGAGCTACAAGCCTCCGAAAAAAATTTAATCAGATAATTTATGTGGGCACTTTAAAAATTAAAGTGCATTTTTTTAAGGAGGTGATCCAACCGCAGGTTCCCCTACAGTTACCTTGTTACGACTTCACCCCAGTTACGAATCACAAAGTGGTAAGCGTCCTCCTCTAAAAGAGGTTAAACTACCTACTTCTTTTGCAATCCACTTCCATGGTGTGACGGGCGGTGTGTACAAGGCCCGGGAACGTATTCACCGTGACATTCTGATTCACGATTACTAGCGATTCCGACTTCGTGGAGTCGAGTTGCAGACTCCAGTCCGGACTAAGATGTACTTTATGAGGTTTGCTTGTCTTTGCAGAGTTGCTTCTCTTTGTATACACCATTGTAGCACGTGTGTAGCCCTGGTCGTAAGGGCCATGATGACTTGACGTCATCCCCACCTTCCTCCGGTTTATAACCGGCAGTCTCCTTTAAGTTCCCGGCCGAACCGCTGGCAAAAAAGGATAGGGGTTGCGCTCGTTGCGGGACTTAACCCAACATTTCACAACACGAGCTGACGACAGCCATGCAGCACCTGTCTCATAGTTCCCGAGGGCACTTTCTTATTTCTAAGAAATTCTATGGATGTCAAGACCAGGTAAGGTTCTTCGCGTTGCATCGAATTAAACCACATGCTCCACCGCTTGTGCGGGCCCCCGTCAATTCATTTGAGTTTTAGCCTTGCGGCCGTACTTCCCAGGCGGTCAACTTAATGCGTTAGCTTCGGAAGCCATTTCTCAAGGAAACAACCTCCAAGTTGACATCGTTTACAGCATGGACTACCAGGGTATCTAATCCTGTTTGCTACCCACGCTTTCGCACCTCAGCGTCAGTCTTCGTCTAGGAGGTCGCTTTCGCCACGGGTATTCCTCCAGATATCTACGCATTTCACCGCTACACCTGGAATTCTACCTCCCTCTACGAGACTCTAGTCTGTTAGTTTTAAATGCAGTTCCTAAGTTAAGCTCAGGGATTTCACATCTAACTTAATAAACCGCCTACGAGCTCTTTACGCCCAGTAATTCTGATTAACGCTCGCACCCTCCGTATTACCGCGGCTGCTGGCACGGAGTTAGCCGGTGCTTCTTTTTCAGGTAACGTCAAGAAAAATAATTATTAGTTATTTTTTTTTCTTCCCCAACGAAAGTACTTTACAACCCGAAGGCCTTCTTCATACACGCGGCATAGCTGCATCAGGCTTTCGCCCATTGTGCAAGATTCCCCACTGCTGCCTCCCGTAGGAGTCTGGACCGTGTCTCAGTTCCAGTGTGGCTGGTTATCCTCTCAGACCAGCTAGAGATCATTGCCATGGTAAGCCATTACCTTACCATCAAGCTAATCTCATCTGGGTTCATCTAAAAGCGTAAGGCTCAAAAAATCAAGTCCCCTACTTTGGTTTCTCAACATTATGCGGTATTAGCCACCGTTTCCAGTGGTTGTCCCCCTCTTTTAGGTAGATCCCCAGACATTACTCACCCGTTCGCCGCTCGCCGACAAGAAAGTAAACTTTCTTTCGATGCCGCTCGACTTGCATGTGTTAAGCTTGCCGCCAGCGTTCAATCTGAGCCATGATCAAACTCTTCGATTATTTACTATTATCTCAAATAGCATAATAGTATTACTTAAAAATTTATTCCTTCTAAAAGGAATAATTTAAAATTAATTTTTTCTGTGCCCACACAAATTATCTGATTTATTTTTTAAAGAGCATGTTTTAACTAAGCTTCTATACATCTTACATTTTTTAAAAAAAATGTCAATCTTTTTATAACATTTTTATAAAAAAATATTAGATTATAAAAAAAAATCATAAATAAATTTATATAATTATTTACTTATAATTAAATAATTATATAAAATATATAAAAATATTTTTATAATTTTATAAAAAAAAATAATTTGAGTAAATATATGAATATTAAACAAAGAATTTCAGAAAAAATTCAAAAATCTATATTAAATCTCGGAATACCTACTAAATATTTAAACAAAATTTATTTAACGTCACATGCAAAAATAGGACATTATCAAATTAATGGAATTGTTAACATATCTCAGAAGTTAAAAATCAATGCATTAAAATTATCAGAAAAAATTATTAAAGAATTAAAAAAAGAAAATTTTTACAATAAAATGAATATCTCTTCTCCTGGATTTATCAATATTTTTCTAAAACAAGAGTGGTTATCAAATAAATTAGAAGAACTTATAACATGCTCAAGATTAAAAATTTCTAAACAAGAACCAAAAAAAATTATTATAGATTACTCATCTCCCAATATGGCAAAAGAAATGCATGTAGGACATTTAAGATCAACTATTATCGGAGATGTAATGGCTAGAACTATGGAATTTTTAAATCATAATGTTATGCGAGTAAATCATATTGGAGACTGGGGATCACAATTTGGAATGATAATTGCATATTTTAAAAAAGATTATAAAAACTACAAATCCATTAACCCATCTTTAAAAAAAATTGAAACAATTTATCAAAAATCAAAAAAAATGTATGAAAACTATCAATTATTTAAAGATTTATCTAAAAAATGTTTAGTTGACCTTCAAAATAATGATAAAAATTGTATATCTATATGGAAAGATATCATTCATAAAACAATAAAAAATAACGAACAAATATATCAAACACTTAATGTGACCTTAAAAAATAAACATATTTTAGGAGAAAGTTTTTATATTCGTTTCATTCCAAATATGATAGAAGAACTAAAAAGTAAAAATATTGCAACGCAACATCAAGGAAAAATAATAATATATTTAAATGAAATAAAAAATAAAAAAGGAAAACCAATGGGTGTTACTATTCAAAAAAAAGATACTAGATTTTTATATTCTACAATTGATTTAGCGTGTTTAAAATATCGAGTAAAAGAATTAAAAGCAGACCGTATTATCTACTATACAGATACACGTCAAAAACAACATTTACAACAAATAAAAATTATTTCAGAAAAAGCTGGATATATTTCTAAAAAATGTACACTTGAACATCATGCATTTGGTATGATACTTTCAAAAGATAAACGCCCTTTTAAAACAAGAGATGGAAAATTAATTAAATTAAAAAAACTAATAGAAAAATCAATAAATAAAGCAAAAACAATAATTAAAATAAAAAATCCACATTTTAATAATAAAAAAATATTAAAATTATCTAAAATTATTGGAATTAGCGCAATTAAGTATTCAGATTTATCTAGAAAAAGAGAAACAAATTACATTTTTGACTGGAAAAATATGTTATCATTTGATGGAAATACAGCACCTTACATACAGTATACATATACTCGTATTTATTCTATCATTAAAAAATCAAAATTAAAAACAGAACAAATTAAAGGAAAAATTGTATTGAATAAAGAAATTGAAATTAAATTATCCATAAAATTATTACAATTTGAAGAAATTATTCTGGAAATTTCAAAAAAAGGAAATCCTCATATTTTATGCACATACTTATTTAAATTAGCATCAATATTCTGTAAATTTTACGAAAAATACCCAATTATTTTTGCTAAAAAAATAAGTATCCGAAACAGTAGACTAAAATTATCTATATTAACAAGTCGTATTATTAAAAAGGGATTAAATATATTAGGAATACAAACATTAAAATATATGTAATTAAAAAATATTTATATTATATAATAAATAAATATATTTTTAATACCAATTTTATCAATTCATTACAAATAAATGAAAATCAGAAAACATTATTATGCGTACAAGTAAATACTTATTATATACATTAAAAGAAATACCACACAACGCAAATACAATTAGCCATCAACTAATGTTAAGAGCTGGATTAATTAGAAAATCAGCATCCGGATTATATATTTGGTTACCAAATGGAATTCGAATAATCAAAAATATTAAAAAAATTATTAGAAAAGAAATGAATCGATGTGGAGGTATAGAAATCTGTTTTCCAATTATGCAAACAGATAAATTGTGGAAAAAAAGTAATCGATTAGAACAATATGGAAAAGAATTAATTAAATTATATGACCGTAATCAAAACTGTTTTATACTCAGCCCAACACATGAAGAAATAATAACTGATTTTATCAGTACAGAAATTATATCTTACAAAAAATTACCAATTCTATTATATCAAATACAAACAAAATTCAGAGATGAAATTAGACCACGATCCGGAACTATTAGATCACGTGAATTTATCATGAAAGATGCATATTCTTTTCATCATACTAACAAATCTTTAGAAAAGACATATCAAAAAATTTACAAAACATATACTACAATATTTAATAAATTAAATTTAAAGTTCTATTCTGTAAAAGCAGAATCAGGACTTATTGGTGGAAAATGTTCACACGAATTTCAAGCGATATCTAATAATGGAGAAGATAAAATTATTATTAAAGATAACCAGAATCATCAAAAAAATAATCAAATCAATTCATATCAACCAAACGCACAAAAAATTAAAATTTTTTATATAAAAAAATATATAAAAATAAATGATTATTTTAAAAAAAAAATCATCAATCTTCAAAAAATGTTATTTTATATTAAAGATAAAATTATAAAAATTTTTATTTTAAAAAAGCATCAAAATTTTATAGCATTGTTTATAAGAGGTGATGAACAATTTCATATAAATCAAAATTCTTATTTAAAAAAAAAACAATTAAATTTTGCAAATAAAATAGAAATATTAAATAATATTTTAAAAAATAAAAAAAATATTAATTTATCTATTCCATTAATTATGGATATTAATGTTGCTAAAATGAATGAAACTCTTCCTATAGTAATTATTAATAATGAATATTTTATCGAATATAATTTAAATCAAAATTTTACTGGAGCTAAAATTCAAAACATTAAAATCCAAAATGATATTTTAAAAATAAGCAATTCAATTGAAATAGGTCATATTTTTAAAATCGGTAAAAAATATTCAAAAATTATGAATGCTCAGGTAAAAAATAAAAATGGAACAAAAGATTTTATACATATGGGATGTTATGGAATAGGAATCAGTAGAATAGTAGCAGCAATTATTGAACAAAATCACGATCAAAATGGAATTATCTGGCCTAATCAAATAGCACCATTTCAGGTATTAATTATCCCTATTAATCTTAAAAAGTGTCAAAAAATTCAAAACATATCAGAAAAATTATACAAAGATTTTAAAGAAAAAAAAATCGAAGTATTACTAGAAGATAGACATGAAAGAATTGGAATAATTTTTTCTGATGCTAATTTAATTGGTATTCCAAATATTATAATTATTAATCAACAGACTATTAATGAAAACATTGTAGAATATCAAACGAGAAAAGAAAGAAAAAAAATTAATATACATATTAAAAATATCATACCATATATTACAAAAAAAATACAAAATAACATATAAATATCAAATAAATAAAACATTAAAAATCATAAATGATAATTTTTTAAATATAATATAAATTTTTATATAAATTAAAATAATAAATTATATCAAATATTATTTTTTAAGATATTTATTACGAGCTATTGGAATATTCATTAAAACATGTGCAATTAATTTAAGTTTTTTAGTAAACTGATTTAAAAATATACGACCAGTTAAAATTAAAATAGTATCTTTAATCAGCATAAATTTATATTTACTAATTAAAGAACCAAAAATAATTATTTCTATTTGATCAACACCATCCAGTAATTCTAAAAAAATAATTTTTTTTCGATTTTTAGTTGTTTGAAATCTTATAGAAGAAATAACCCCAGACACTGTAACCATAGAATTATTTTTCATCTTGTAAAGATTCTTTATAAAATAATTATTAGTATAAAAGGATAACTCACGTCGATATTCATCCATAGGATTACCAGTTAAATAAAATCCTAATACATCTTTTTCAAAGTCTAATTTCATTTTCTGAGACCAAACAGATGAAGATAAACGAAAATTATTAAAATAATTTTTATTATAAAATGTGTTATTATCAGATACAAGTGGTTTTAAAAATTCTAACTGATTTTTTTTTTGAGATTGAAAATATTGATGAGATAAGAGAATCGATTTATTAATCAATTTAAATAATAGAGATCGTTCTATATTGAAAGAGTCCAACGCACCAGAAAAAACCAATTTTTCTAAAGTTTTTTTACCAATTTTTTTTAAATTCACATTAATACAAAAATCAAATAAACTATTAAATCGTTTCACCTTATTTCTCGAACAAATAATAGAATCCACTATAGATCTTCCAACACCTTTAATTGCACCCAAACCATAAATAATCTCTCCTTGTTGATTTGTTGTAAAATAATATTGACTAATATTAATATCTGGAGGAAGAATTTTTAGATTCATTCTAAAACATTCCCTTATAGATCTTTGAATTTTATTAGTATTATCAAGATCAGCACTCATTACGGCAGACATAAATTCAGAAGGATAATTCGACTTAATCCATAAAGTTTGGTACGAAATTAAAGCATATGCTACAGAATGTGATTTATTAAAACCATATCCAGCGAATTTTTCAAGTAAATCAAAAATTTTTATTGCAAGTTTTTTTGAAATACCCCTTTCCTGTGCAGATTTTTGAAAATATTCTCTTTGTTTAAACATTTCATTATATTTCTTCTTTGACATAGCTCTTTGTAAAATATCTGCTTCTGATAATGTATAACCTGATAATACTTGAGCAATTTTCATTACCTGTTCTTGATATAATATAATCCCATATGTTGATTTCAAAATTGGCTGTAATAATTCATGTTGCCATTTAATATCAGGATAAGCAATAGGTTCTTTTTTCTTTTTTCTATTAATAAAATTATCAACCATTCCAGACTGTAATGGTCCGGGTCTAAAAAGAGCAATTAAAGAAACAATATCTTCAAAACAATCTGGTTGTAATCTAGTAATTAAATCTCTCATTCCATATGATTCTAACTGAAAGACAGCTGTTGTTTCTGCGGATTTTAATAAATTAAAACTTTTTCTATCATCTAGTGGAATGTGATTTAAATAAATAAATTCTGAATTATTTTTTTTTTGAATCTGATTAATCATCTTTACAGCAGATTGAATAATTGTTAACGTCCTTAATCCTAAGAAATCAAATTTTAATAATCCTATGTAATCAATATCATCTTTATCTAATTGAGTAACAAATACCCCATGATCATCATACTGTATAGGAGTAAAACAAATTAATTTTTTTGGAGCAATTACAATACCACCAGCGTGTTTTCCAATATTTTTTATAACTCCTTCTAATTTCTGAGAAGTATCAATAATCTTTTTTACCTCGATATTTTGGATATAAAATCTCAATAAATCGGATTGATTAGATAATGCTTTTTTTAATGTAATTCCGGGATCTAATGGTATTAACTGAGAAATTTTATTTACAAAACCATAAGGATAACCAAACACTCGACCTACATCTCGAACAACAGCTTTAGCAGACATCGTACCAAATGTAATAATTTGAGATACAGTATTTTTCCCATAAAATTGAGCAATATGTTCAATCACTAAATCTCTTTTTTCCATACAAAAATCAATATCAAAATCTGGCATAGAAACACGTTTAGGATTTAAAAATCGTTCAAATAATAAATCATGTGATAATGGATCTACTTCAGTAATTTGTAAACAATAAGCAACTAATGAGCCCGCACCAGAACCTCGACCAGGACCAACTGATATATTATTATTTTTTGCCCATTTTACAAATTCCATAACAATTAAAAAATATCCAGGAAAACCCATTTTATTAATAATTTCTAATTCCATAAATAATCGATCTTGATATTTTTTAAAAATTGAATTTCTAAATATTTTATCTGAATATAATAATTTTAATCGATTATTCATTCCCGATAAACTTTTTGAAATTAAAAAATTTTTTGTACTCATTAATTTAGTTGGAAAAGTAGGTAAAAAATATTTACCAGTTTTTATAAATACATTACAACGCTTTGCAATTTCTACACTATTTTCAAGAGCTTCAGGAAGATCAAAAAATAAATCGCACATTTCTTTTTCAGTTTTTAAAAATTGTTCTTTACTGTATTGATAACCAAAACTTTTAGATTGTAAGGTTTCACCCTTATAAATAGCTACTCTAATTTTATGAGTCTCAGAATCAGACTTATTAAGAAAACAAACATTATTAGTTGCTACAATAGGTATATGATATATTTTAGATAACAAAATAACATGTTTAATATAATCTTCTTCAAATTCATTATTTGTTCTTAAAATTTCAAAATAATAAAAAGAAGGAAAATATTTTTTATAAAATTTTATAAAACTCTTAATTACAAAATCATTATTCTGAATTAAATATTTTCCAAAATCACCATTATAACCTCCTGATAAAATAATTAATCCATCTTTATACTTCACTAACCAATCTTGATGAATAATAATTTCATCTGATAAAAACAAATATTTTTGTTTGTGTGACTTAGAAATCAAAGCAATTAAATTATAATAACCTTGATTATTATATGCTAAAATATTTATTTTACTAATTGCTTGATTTAAAAAATTAGACCGCAATTTAAAACGCACACCTAAAATAGGTTTAATACCCATTGATATTGCAGATTTATAAAATTTAATTACACCATAAAAATTACCATAATCCAACATACCTAATGCAGGCATGTTTAAATCAAATGCTCTTTGAATTAATTCATTAGGCTTTGATAATCCACTAGTAATCGAATAATCACTACGAACAGATAAATGAACAAACTTAGGATCCAAAATATTATATGCTCCAAAATAAAAAAAATAATTTATATCTAAATTACATCAAATAATTATAAATATTAAAAAATATTTTTTACAATTTATTTAAAACAGCCGAAAAATTAGAAATATATGCACAAATAATTTTGGCAGAACAAATTACATTATGATTAGAAAAAACAATACCATTTAAAAAAAACATATTTCTACGTTCTTTAATAAAAGTTATTTGAATCAATAACTGATCTCCTGGAATAACAAATCGTTTAAATCGTGCAGAATCAATTCCAGTAATACAGTAAAAACCGCTCTTTTTTTTATATTTCGGATATTTCATTAAAAGTAGAATTACTGCAGATTGAGCAATAGATTCTAAAATTAATACACCAGGAAATACAAAACATTCAGTGAAATGACCCTGCAAAAAAGGATCATTAGCAGTAATATTTTTAAGAGTAAGAAGAAAACCATCATTCTTATAATCTAATACACGATCAATTAAAATAAATGGATACCTATGAGGTATAAATTTTAAAATATCTTGAATATTAAAATTAAAATTATTCATATTTAAAATAACAAGAAAAATATTTAAATTTATTTGATATAATTATATAATATAAAATAAATATCTTTAAAATTTAAAAAATAGAACATCTATACAATTTATTTTTAATCACGAATAATTTAAATAGTATTAAAATATATCACTCGTCTTAAAATTTCATAATTTCGGATTCTTTTTGTAATAATAAATGATCAATTTTACGAATATAAGAATCTGTTAATATTTGAACCTCATTTTGTAAAAAATATTCAATATCTTTACTAATTATTTTCTTTTTAATATTTTTCTTTAAAAAATCATTAGCATCACGACGAACATTTCGTATACAAATACGAACTGCCTCAGCTTCAGATCGAACAATCTTAAATAATTTTTTACGACGTTCTTCAGTTAAAGGAGGAAAAATAATTTTAATATTATTTCCAACCACAATAGGGTTTACTTCTAAATGAGAATTTAAAATAGCTTTTTCAATTAAATTTACTACAGAATGATCAAAAACACTTATCTTTAATGTATTCGATGTTTCCATAATAATATTAGCTAATTGATTTAATAAAGTTTTTTTTTCATAATATTCAATATGTAATCCATCTAAAATAGAAGGAGAAATTCTACCTGTTCTAATTTTATGAATTTTAGATTTAAATATTTCTAAGCACCTCATCATTCGAATATCAATATCATTCTTAAAACTATCAATCATATTCAAATACCTCATATTATTAATATATTTTAAACACATTAGAAAAAATCTTAACCAGTAATAATTGTACCTTCTTTACAACCTGTTAAAATTCGCTTTAAAGCTCCAGTATGATACATATTAAAAACACCGATTGGTAAATTATGATCTCTTGCAAGAATAAAAGCTGTTAGATCCATAACTTTTAATTCTTTTTGTAATACTTCTTGGTAATTTAATTGATTGTATAAAATTGCCGACTGTGTAATAGAAGGATCTTCAGAATAAATGCCATTTACTTTGGTACCTTTTAAAAAAATATCTGAATTAGTCTCAATAGCACGCAAACATGCAGCAGAATCAGTAGTAAAAAAAGGATGACCTAATCCTCCACAAAAAATTAAAACGTATTTTTTAGATAAAAGGTCAAGCGATTTTTCTATACAATAATCTGCGCATATTTTTTTTACAGAAATAGAAGACATTAAATAAGTACGAATTTTAAATTGACTAAATATATCATTTAAAAGTAATCCATTGATTACTGTTGATAACATACCAACACGATCAGATACAATACGATTCAATCCAAAACTCGATAAACTGCTTCCTCGAAATAAATTACCACCACCAATCACAATACTGAATTCTATTCCAAAATGGAGCAATTTTTTAATATCATCCGCTATATCTTTAATAAAAGAAATATTAAATTTAGATGTATTAATTCCATTTAACACTTCTCCGCTAATTTTTAACAGTACTCGTTTATAAGTTAATTTAATAATATTACACACATTAAATACCATATACGTATAATCAATAATTTGTAGAATAAAAGATCAATTAAATATTTTCACCAACCTCAAAACGAAAAAATTTTAAAATTTTTATATTATTTTCATTTAAAACTGTTTTTACCTTTTTTGTAGGATCAATAATAAAATCTTGTTCTAATAATGAAATTCTATTAATAAATTTATTAATTCTACCATGAACAATTTTTTGTGCTATTTCTTTATTTTTCCCAGTTTTTAAAGCAATTTCTAATTGAATTTCACGTTCTTGATGAACAATTTCCTTAGGAATATCTGAAACATCTATATATTCTGGTCTACTTGCAGCAATATGCATAGCAATATACTTTAAAACTTCTTTATCACAAGATTGAGCATTTAATAAAACCCCAACCCGACCAATATGGTCATACGATAAAATAGTATTTCCTTCCAAAAAACAAAATCTACGAATAATAATATTTTCATTAAATTTTGAAATTAAAGAAATTCTATCTTCTTCAAAAACAGTTCTCAACCATTCTAAATCTTTCAATTGTTGTAAATGAGATTGAATTAAAATATTTTTTGCAAAATTGATAAATTCAATATGTCGAGATACAAAATCAGTTTCACAATTCAATTCTATCATATAACCAAAATTATCCTTTAAATAAGTAGAGACAACTCCTCGAGCAGCAATATTTGCATTTTTCTTTAATGCAGTAATTTTACCATGTTTTCTTAAATATATAATTGCTTGTTCAAAATCACCTTTAGAATTAATTAATGCTTGCTTACAATCCATGATACCAATTCCAGTTCTTAATCGTAATTTTTTAACAAGATAAGAAGTAATATTAATCATAATTTCCCTAAAATAATTAAAATATTATGTATTTAAATGAAATAAATTATTTGCCTCAAGAAATCAAATTATCCGTAGAAATATTAGCATAATCATTCATAATATAAGAAATAATATCATCTAAATATAATTTAATAGAACGTATTGCATCATCATTTCCTGGAATGATGTAATCAATACCGTCCGGGTTGGAATTTGTATCTACAATTGCACATACAGGAATTCCTAAATTATTTGCTTCACGAATAGAAATTTTTTCATGATACGCATCAATTACAAAAATTAAATCAGGTAATCCTCCCATATTTTTAATACCACCTAGACTATTCTCTAGTTTCAATAACTCTCGAGATCGTATTAAACCTTCTTTTTTGGTTAATTTTAAAAAAGTTCCATCTTTTGTCTGAAGTTCTAAATCCTTTAAACGCTGAATGGACTGACGAACGGTTCTCCAATTAGTTAAAAGACCACCTAACCAACGTTTATTAATATAAAACTGATTACAATGAATAGCAGCTTGTTTGATAAAACGACTTGCTGGTCTCTTTGTACCAATAAAAAGTATTTTTCCTTGTCTTAAATGAATGCGTTTTAATTCTAATAAAGCAATACGAAACATCTGAACGGTTTTTTCTAAATTAATAATATGTACTTTGTTACGAATACCAAAAATAAAAGGTTTCATTTTTGGATTCCAGTAACGAGTTTGATGACCAAAATGTACACCGGCCTTTATCATATCTTTCATAGAAGTTATTTTCAAAATATTTCACCCCATAAATAAATTAAATAGTTGATACAGAATAATACTTTTTATTTAAAAATTTTCAATTTTTCATAAAAAATATTAATTTAACATAATATATTATTTATTTTTAAATAAAATTTTAAATAATAATATTATATAACTAATTTTTAAAAAAAAATATATAAAATATTTCATACTATAAATAAATTTTATAATATTTTGTAAATTAAAATATAATTAACAGTTTAGACGCATAAAAATTTTAAAATTTATTATAATTTACATAATATTTAAAATAAAAATAATATATTTAATATGAAAATTTCTATTAAAAATAATCAAGAAATTGAAAAAATGAGAATTGCTGGAAAATTAGTAGGAAAAGTATTAGATATGATAAAATCATATATTGTTCCTGATATCAGCACAGTAGAATTAAACGATATCTGTCACGATTATATTGTATATTATCAAAAAGCAACTCCTGCTTGTTTAGGATATCATGGATTTCCAAAATCCGTTTGTATATCCGTTAATGAAGTAGTATGTCACGGTATTCCAAATAAACATCAAAAACTAAAAGAAGGAGACATAGTCAATATTGATGTAACTATCATAAAAAATCAATATTACGCAGACAGTTCTAAAATGTTTTTTGTAGGGAAATGTCACCAAAAAGCAAAAAACTTATGTAAAGCAGCAAAAGATAGTCTATATTCAACATTTAAAATAATTAAACCAGGCATGCAATTAAATGTTATTGGAAATACTATACAAAAATATATTTGCAAAACACCTTTTTCTATTGTAAAAGAATATTGCGGACATGGTATTGGAAATAATTTTCATGAAGATCCACATATTTTACATCATAAAAATAAATTTAATACAATTAAGCTTCAAAAAGGTATGACATTCACAATAGAACCAATTATTAATGCCGGAAATCAAGAAGTATTTTGCGAAAAAGATGGTTGGACAGTAAAAACTAAAGATGGGAGTTTATCTGCTCAATATGAACATACAATACTTGTCACTGAATCAGGTTGTGAAATTTTAACATTAAGAGAAACAGAAAATATTCATTCAACATATATAAATATTTAAATCATAAATTACATAATATATTTAAAATGATTTAAAAATATATTGGAATTAAAAAAGAGAACGTAATATGAAAAAATTAAAAAATATTATTAATCAAATATTTCAAATAAAAGATCAAATTAATTATAAAAACATTAGTATATCAGACTACCATGCTATTCAACAAACAATTAATATGATAGATAATGGAATATTACAAGTATCAGAAAAAATATCTAACGAATGGATTACTCATCAATGGATAAAAAAAGCAATCTTATTGTATTTTCAAATCCAAAAAAATCAAATCACGAAAGGAATGAAAAATACCTACTATGATAAAATTAATTTAAAATACGAACATTATTCAGAAGCAGAATTAAAAAAACAAAATATTCGTATTGTTCCAAATGCAATCATTAGAAAAGGTTCGTTCATTGGAAAAAATACTATTTTAATGCCTTGTTATGTAAATATTGGAGCATATATTGACGAAGGCACAATGATAGATACATGGTCTACAGTTGGATCATGTGCTCGAATCGGAAAAAATGTCCACCTTTCTGGTGGAGTTGGAATTGGGGGAGTATTAGAACCAATACAAAACAACCCAACTATTATTGAAGATAATTGTTTTATTGGAGCACGATCTGAAATTGTAGAAGGAGTAATAGTAGAAAAAGGATCAGTCATTTCTATGGGAGTATATATTGGACAAAGTACAAAAATTTATAATAGAAAAACAGAAGAAATTACCTATGGTAAAGTACCAGCTGGATCCGTAGTCGTTCCGGGAACGTTACCATCAAAAGATAACAAATATAATTTATATTGTGCAATAATTGTCAAACAAGTAGATCAAAAAACTTTAAAAAAAGTTGGAATTAATCAAATATTACGAGAAAATATTTAAAAGTATTTTAAAATATTTAATCTTCAGATCCGAAACACAATATAACGGATCTGAAAACAATTTTAAAAAAATACATTTTTAAAATTAAAAAAACACAAAAATTAAATAAATATAAATTTCTAATATATAATACATTTATTCTTTATGTTTTGAATATATTAATTAAAAAAAAATCAGGAGTAAAAATGGAAACATTATCAGGTGCAGAAACAGTAATTCGATCACTAATCGATCAAGGTATAGAATATATTTTTGGTTATCCAGGTGGAGCAGTATTAGATATTTACGATGCTTTAAAAAAATACAAACAAATCAAACATATATTAGTACGACATGAACAAAGCGCAACCCATATGGCAGATGGTTATTCAAGATGTACCGGAAAAACAGGAGTAGTATTGGTCACTTCAGGACCAGGAGCTACTAATGCAATTACAGGAATTGCAACAGCATATATGGATTCTATACCTATGGTAATTATATCGGGACAAGTAGATGCTTCTCTAATCGGATATGATGCATTTCAAGAATGTGATATGTTAGGTATATCACGACCAATAGTAAAACATAGTTTTTTGGTCAAAAAAACTGAAGATATTCCAATAATTTTTAAAAAATCATTTTGGTTAGCATCTACTGGTAGACCAGGACCAATAGTGATTGATTTACCAAAAAATATTTTAAGCAATTTAAATAAAAAACCATATGTTTGGCCTGATTCCATTCATATACGATCATATAATCCCGTTACAAAAGGCCATAAAGGACAAATCAAAAAAATATTAGAAACATTATTAACATCTAAAAAACCAATTATTTATGCCGGAGGAGGAGTAATAAGTTCAAATAGTTCCAATGAACTAATTCAATTAGCAGAATATTTTAATATTCCAGTTACAACATCCTTAATGGCATTAGGATCTTTTCCTGGTAAACACCCCCAAAATCTTCAAATGTTAGGTATGCATGGTACATACGAAGCAAATATGGCAATGCATAATTCTGATGTTATATTCGCCATTGGGGTTCGATTTGATGACCGAACAACAAATAATTTAAAAAAATATTGCCCATATGCTAAAATTTTACACATAGATATTGATCCTACTTCAATATCAAAAACAGTTATAGCACATATTCCAATTGTTGGTGACGCAAAACATATTCTAAAAGATATATTAAAATTAATCAAAGAAAAAAAAATCTGCTATGAAACAAATCGTTTAAAAGAATGGTGGAAATTAATAAATACATGGAAAAATAAAAATAGTTTAAAATATGATAAAAATAGTAAAAATATTAAACCACAATATGTTATTGAAACCCTATGTAAACTTACAAAAGGAGAAGCATATATTACCTCCGATGTTGGACAACACCAGATGTTTACAGCGCTATATTATAAATTTAATAAACCAAGACGCTGGATTAATTCCGGAGGGTTAGGAACTATGGGTTTTGGATTTCCAGCTGCATTAGGAGTTAAAATAGCATTACCAGAAGAAACTGTAATTTGTATTACAGGAGATGGAAGTATTCAAATGAATATTCAGGAACTATCTACAGCAATGCAATATAAACTTCCAATATTAATAATAAATATCAATAACAAATCTCTAGGAATGGTAAAACAATGGCAAGATATTATTTATGAAGGAAGGCACTCCCACTCTTACATGGAATCATTACCAAATTTTGTTAAACTATCTGAATCGTATGGACATATTGGAATATCAATTACTCAAAACGAAGAATTAGAAAAAAAAATGAAAAGTGCTATAAAAAAAATGATTCGCGGACATTTAGTATTTATAGATATAGTAGTTGATCACGAAGAACATGTGTATCCAATGCAAATACGAGGAGGTGGAATGAATGAAATGCGAATACGGCAATAAAGGAAAATTAATATGAAAAGGATAATACTAATATTATTAGAAAATGAACCCGGCGCATTATCTCGTGTAGTAGGGTTATTTTCTCAACGAGGTTATAACATAGAAAGCATTACTGTAGGACCTACAGAAGACTCAACACTATCTAGTGTAACCATACAAACAATAGGAGACAAAAAAACTATTGAACAAATCGAAAAACAATTACATAAATTAGTAGATGTATTAAAAGTAATTGAAATTGAAACTTCGAATCGCATAGAAAGAGAAATTGCACTCATTAAAATTAAAAGCATAGGATATGGAAGAGAAGAAGTAAAAAGAATTATTGAAATCTTCAAAGGAAAAATTATTGATGTTACTCCAAATATATATACAATCGAAATATCAGGAACAAATGAAAAAATTAACTCATTTCTAAAAATTATAAAAGAAATATCTGAAATTAATGAAATATCACGATCTGGAGTAATTGGAATTACGAGAGAATAAAAAAAATATTTATTTTAAATAAATCAAACAATTAAAATAAAATACTCAAAATGATAAATAACAAAAAACATAAAACAGTATTATTAGATGAATCCATAGAATCTTTAAATATCAAAAAAAATGGAACATATGTTGATTGCACCTTTGGATGTGGAGGACATTCATTAAAAATTTTACAAAAAATCGGTAAATATGGAAAATTATATGCAATAGATAGAGATCCATATGCTATTCAAATAGCACAAAAAATACAAGATCCTAGATTTCATGTAATTCATGATATCTTTTCAAATATTGATCATTATTTTATAAAAAATAGTTCTGTAAAAAAAATTGATGGAGTAATATTAGATTTAGGATGTTCCTCGACACAAATAATGAATGCAAGTAGAGGATTCTCATTTAATCTTAATGGGCCATTAGATATGAGAATGAATCCATCACAGGGAATATCAGCAGCACAATGGATCAATCAAAGCAATCAGCATGAAATCTCATATGTTTTAAAAACATTCGGAGAAGAAAAATTTTCAAAAAAAATTGCTTATGCCATTGAAAAAACAAAAAAAAAAACACCTATTTTAGATACTAAAAAATTATCAGAAATTATTAAAAAAATTATACCATATACAAAAAAAAATAAACATCCAGCAACACGTAGTTTTCAAGCAATTCGTATTTTTATTAATCAAGAAATTTATGAAATTCAGTGCGTATTAAAAAAAATATTAAATATTCTAAATTTCCAAGGCAGAATAGTAATTATTAGCTTTCATTCATTAGAAGATAGAATAGTAAAACAATTTATGAAAAAAAACAGTACTAATCCTATTTTACCAATAGAAATACCCATTGAAGAAAACAAAATACATATTTTAAAAAAGAAAAAAATAAAAATTATTAATCGTATTTTTCCTAGTAAAACAGAAATTTCTCATAATCCAAGATCAAGAAGTGCTATTTTACGTACCGCAGAATGTACGATATAAATATTTTATATAACAATGTAAATAACATGAATAAATTTTAAACATATAAAATACAACTAATCATAAAATATTAAAAAAAATATCATTTAATCTTAATCTTTCAAATAATGTCTATAATATTATTATAGAGATAGGTTAAACACATTAAAAATGATCAAAAAAAATAAAAAAATATTGGTCGGATTAGAAATAGGAACTACAAAAGTTTCTGTTTTAGTAGGAGAGATGTTACCAGATGGAATGATTAATATTATTGGAATAGGAAATTGTCCTTCTAAAGGAATAGATAAAGGAAGTATAAATGATTTACAAGCTATAATTTTTTGTATAAAAAAAGCCATACAAGAAGCAGAAAAAATGGCAAAATATAACATTTCATCTGTATATTTAGCATTATCAAATAAATACATCAATTATACGAATGAAATAGGTATCGTCCCAATTTCAAAAAATGAAATTACACAACATGATGTAAAATATGCAATATATACAGCTCAATCAATTAAGCTTAATCATTCTTATCATATACTCCATACTATTCCTCAAGAATATTCTATTGATCAAGAAAATGGTATTAAAAATCCAATTGGATTATCCGGTATTAGAATGAAAGCAAAATTGCATTTAATTACATGCCGTGAAGATTTAAAACAAAATTTTATAAAAGCTTTAAAAATATGCAATATAAAAATTAAACAAATTATATTTTCTGGATTAGCTTCAAGTGAAGCAGTACTAACAGAAGAAGAAAAAAAATCTGGTGTCTGCTTAATAGATATCGGAGGGGGTAGTATAGACATCATAATTTATATAAATAATAGTATTCAACACAGTCAAGTAATACCATACGCAGGAAATACAATAACTAACGATATAGCTCATGTTTTTAATATTTCATTTCAAAATGCAGAAAAAATAAAACTTAAATACGGTTCTACCATGTTATCCCCCCTATCGATATCAAAAAAAATAATTGAAATCTCTAATATTCATGAATATTATATTAGAAAAATACAAAAAGAAACATTAATAGAAGTAATTGAATCTAGATACGAAGAATTATTAAATATAGTAAATAAAAATATTATTAAAATTCAAGAAAAATTATACTATTTAAAAAAACCATATCTACTTGGATCTGGAATTGTTATTACCGGCGGGAGTTCACAAATGAAATATTTAGAATCATTTGCAGAAAAAATATTCAATATGCAAGTACGTATTGGAAATCCTATCAAAATTACAACACATACTGATTTCAGTATTAACCCAAGTTATTCGACTACTGTTGGATTACTGCGTTATGGAAGTAATGAGCAAAATAATTATGAAAAAAATATAAATAAATACAATATATTTACAAAATATTTTCAATTTTTTAAAAAATGGATAAAAAAATATTCCAAATTAACATATTTATACAAAAATTAAATAGGGATAAGATATGTTCGAATCAATAGAATTAAGCAATGAAGCAGTAATTAAAGTACTTGGTGTTGGAGGTGGAGGGGGAAATGCTGTAGAACACATGATTAAAGAAAAAATAGAAGGAGTAGAATTCTTTGCAATTAATACTGACGCTCAAGCACTAAGAAAAATAGAAGTTAAAAATACCATTCAAATTGGAAGTAATATTACTAAAGGATTAGGAGCAGGATCAAATCCAGAAATTGGAAAACACGCGGCAGAAGAAGATCGAGAAACTATACATTCCGCAATTGAAGGAGCGGATATGGTATTTATAGCAGCTGGTATGGGAGGAGGGACAGGAACTGGAGCTGCCCCCATAGTGGCTTCCATTGCAAAAGAAATAGGTATTTTAACTGTAGCAGTAATTACTAAACCATTTATTTTTGAAGGAAAAAAAAGAATGGTATTTGCTGATCAGGGTATTATAGAACTGTCAAAATATGTCGATTCATTAATCATCATCCCGAATGATAAATTACTTAAAGTATTAAACAAAGGAATTTCTTTGTTAGACGCTTTTAGCGCAGCAAATAATGTATTACGAGGAGCAGTACAAGGTATTGCAGAATTAATTACTAGACCAGGACTAATGAATGTTGATTTTGCTGATGTCAGGACTGTAATGTCTGAAATGGGTTATGCAATGATGGGAACAGGATTATCCTCAGGAGAAAACCGAGCAGAAGAAGCAGCAGAGATTGCAATTTCTAGTCCACTATTAGAAGATATTAATTTATCTGGAGCAAGAGGAGTATTAGTGAATATTACTGCAGGAATAGATTTAAAACTAGATGAATTTGAAACTGTAGGAAATACAGTAAGATCATTTTCCTCAGACAATGCAACAGTAGTAATAGGAACATCGCTTGATCCAGATATGAACGACACATTACGAGTTACCGTTGTAGCAACTGGAATAGGAATAGAAAAAAATACAAATAACACACCTATTCAACATAAAAAAACATCAGATTATCATTATCAAAATTTTAATAAATACATAAAAAAAAACAATACAAATTACATAAATACAAGAATTACAGATACAAAAAATAAAATTAAAAAATCACCATATTATCTAGATATTCCTTCTTTTTTAAGAAAAAAATAAAAATATTAAAATCTATTGTTTTTTTAAACTATCATTTAAAATCTGTGTATACATGATACATATAAACAATAATATAAAAATAAAATTCTGAAAGGAAATATAAAATATATGATAAATCAATATATAATAAATATTCAATTTACTCAAAAAGCGATAAAAAAAATTAATCAACTAATAAAAAAAAAAAAAATATAAATTCAAAATTTCGTATTTATATTACTGGTGGAGGATGTAATGGATTTCAATATAAATTTAAAATAGATGATAAAATAAATAAAAATGATATAATTATAAAAAATCAATGTACTATTTTGATTGATCCGATTAGCTTACAATACGTGATAGGTGGTAAAATAGACTATCAAGAAACTTTAGAAGGATCAAAATTTATTGTTTTTAATCCAAATGCAAAAACTACTTGTGGGTGTGGTGCTTCATTTAGTATATAATATATGAAAATAGGAATTGTAATTGCTATTAATGAAGAAATAACTATTTTATTCGAAAAATTAAAAAAACTTAAAATAATAAAATACGAAATTTACGGAATCAAATTATATTCAGGATATTTTAATAAAACTAAAATTATTTTAACCAAATCAGGAATCGGAAAAGTTTCAAACAGTATAGCATGCACAATATTAATTAAAATATATCATGTAAATTTGATTATAAATATTGGATCTGCAGGAAAATTAACAGATAACATAAAAGTTTTCGATATAATATTAGCAAATAAAATATGTCATCATGATATTAATTTAAAAAATTTTGGATACGAAATTGGAGTAATTCCAAATTTTCCAAAAATATTTAAAATAGATAAATCTTTAAAAAATCATACTAAAAAAATATTATCTTTATCTAAAATGAAATATATAGAAGGATTAATTGTAAGCGGAGAACAATTTATAAATAATACAAAAAAAAAACAATATATTTTAACGAATTTTCCAAATGCTATTGCAGTAGATATGGAATCTTCCGCTATAAGTCAAGCATGTTTTCAATTCCAAATACCTTATATAATTATTAAGATAATATCAGATCATTCTAATAAATCTTCATATATTGAATTTAAAAAAAATATTCATGTGATTGCAAAAATGTCCTATAAAATTCTTAAGAATATCATAAATAAAATCAAATTTTAAATACAATTTACTTTTTTTGGTAACAAAAAAAGTAAAATAAATATTTTTATAAAGAATTATTTGAGATTAAAATTCCAAATAATTCTTTGATAAAACTAAATATTTATGTGTTCTTTTTAAAAGATTTTAAATTAATTAAATCTGTAATAGTTCCTTGAAATATTTGAGACGCTAATCCTATAGATTCATATAATGTAGGATGAGCATGTATTGTTAAAGCAATATCTTCGACATCACAGCCCATTTCAATAGCTAAAGAAATTTCACCTAATAATTCACCTGCCTGCCTACCAATAACTATACCCCCAATAATTTTATTATCATCTTTATTAATAATTAATTTAGTCATACCATTAGTACAATTAGAAACAATCGCTCTACCAGATGATTTCCATGGAAATATTGAAATTTCATAATTTATATTCTGATTAATAGCTTCCTTTTCGCTCATCCCAACCCAAGCAATTTCAGGATCAGTATAAGCAACAGATGGTATAACAATAGGATCGAAATAATGTTTACAACCCGATATTACTTCTGAAACAATATGACCTTGATGTATACCTTTATGGGCTAACATAGGTTGTCCTACAACGTCACCAATTGCGTATATATTATTAATATTTGTTCGTAACTGATTATCTACCTTTATAAAACCTTGTTTAGTTAATTTTACACCGACCTTATCAAGATCTAATTCATTAAAATTTGGTGTACGACCAATGGCAATTAATATTGCATTATAAAATATTTCTTGTATTCCGGAAGAATTTTTTAATTTCACCAAAACACCATTATCTTTAATTTGTGTATCTATTATATCGGTTTCTAACAGAATATTAAACTTTCCTTTCAAAGAATTAACAAAAAAATCTGAAATATCTTTATCAAGGAATGAAAAAATTTGATTACATCGATCAATAACATCTACTTCTGATCCTATAGAACTATAAAAGGTTGCCATTTCTAAACCAATAATACCAGACCCTACAATTAAAAAACGATTAGGAATTTGATTTAATTGTAATGCTTGATTTGAATTCCAAATATATTGTTCTGAAGTAGGTAAACTTTTTAATCCAATTGGCTTAGATCCAGTTGCAATTACAACATTTTCAAAATGTATATAAGTATTTTGATCATTATTCAATACTAAAACTGTATTATTATTTATAAAAGAAGCAACACCATATAAAGTATTTACTTCTCTTTTTTTAGCCATATAATTTATACCCTGAGATAATCTAGAAATAATAGAATCTTTACTAGATCGAATAATATCAATATCAATTTGAGGTTTTTTAAAAGATATTCCATGTACAGCAATTTCATCCACTTCTCGAATAACTTTAGATATATGTAATAAAAATTTAGAAGGAATACATCCAACATTTAAACAAACACCACCTAATTGATTATATTTTTCTACTAATACAGTTTTTAGTCCTAAATCTGCACTCCTAAAAGCTGCTGAATATCCTGCAGGACCGGATCCAAGAACCAAGACTTGAGTATGAATATCTCGAGTCATATTATTATCCTTTATAAAAATATTAAATAAAATACATAAAATTATTATATTAAACACAAATAATATAAAAAATCATATATCATTTACATTAATAATAAACGAATATCAAATAAATTTTGATTAATAAAAGAAATAAATCGTGCACCATCTGCACCATCAATAATACGATGATCATAAGATAATGATAATGGTAACATTAATTTGGGTATAAACTTTTCTCCATTCCAAAATGGTTGATAAGAAGCTCTAGAAACACCCAAAATAGCAGCTTCAGATCCATTTATAATCGGTGAAAAAAAGGATCCGCCGATTCCACCTAAATTAGATATTGTAAAACAACCACCTTGCATATCTAATATGCTTAATTTACCATCTCTGGCCTTTTGGGATTTTTCCAATATTTCTTTAAAAATTTCTAATACACTCTTATTATTCACATCCTTAATAACAGGAACCAATAACCCATCTAAAGTATCCACTGCTATACCAATATTAAAATACTTTTTAAGAAAAATAATTTTATTATCCCAGGAAATAGAACTATTAAAATACGGAAATTTTTTTAATCCTTTACATATTACCTTTATAATAAATGGTAAAATAGTCAATTTATTTTTAAAATCACCTGATTTTTCAGAATTATATTTTTTTCGAAATAATTCTAATTCTGTAATATCAACTTGATCGAATTGAGTAACATGAGGAATATTCGCCCAATTCTGAAAAATAGATTCTCCCGAAAATTTTTTAATTTTATTTAATGAAACTTCTTCTACTTGACCAAAACGAGAAAAATCATTTTTTTTAATAAAATTATCTTTTTTAATAAAATTCGAAGATGTATTAAATAAATTAGAGTGATTTTTAGTTAAATAATTATCTAGATCATATTTAATAATTCGATTTTTTCTTCCAGTACCAATAATATTATTTAAATCAATATTTAAAGAGCGAGCTAAACGACGAATTAAAGGAGAAGCATGAACAGTAATATTATTTTGTATTTTTTTGTGATTATCATGATCACTTTCAGTATTAATATGATCTAAAGAAGATTTATTTAAAATAACATTATCAGACAATGTATCAATTAAAAAAATCACAGAATTAGTTTTCACAAAATCAGAAACGCGGACCTTAATTTCTTTGATACGACCAGAATAAGGAGAAGGAATTTCCATAGAAGCTTTTTCACCTTCAACTACTATTAAAGTTTGTTCTTTTGAAACAAAATCATTAATTTTGACTAAAATTTCTATTACTTCTACCTTATCTATTCCAATATCTGGAACTTTAATCTCAATATCCAATCAATATAACCTCTTATGCTAAACGTGGATTAACCTTTTCAATATTAATATTAAATTTCAACATCGCTTCAGATACTATTTTTTTATCTAAAAAATTACATTTAACTAATTCTGTCAAAGCAGCAATTACAATATAAAATACATCTATTTCAAAATGACATCTCAATTTTTCGCGACTATCAGAACGACCAAAACCATCTGTTCCTAATACTCTATAAGAAATTGAAGGAATATAATTACGCACTTGATCAGCAAATAATTTCATATAATCAGTAGCAGCAACCGCGGGAGAATTATTCATAATTTGAGCAATATAGGGTATTTTAGGATGATCGTTAGGATGAAGCATATTCCAACGTTCACAATCTTGTCCATCTCTAGCTAATTCTGTAAAAGAAGTAACACTATATACATCAGATCCAATATAGTAATCGTTACACAATATCTTCGCGGCCTTTCTCACAATTCTTAAAATAGCACCCGAACCCATTAATTGGACTTTTCCTTTTGAACCATAAAATGATTCTAATTTATAAATTCCTCTTTTTATTCCTTTCTCAACATTTTTAGGAATAGATGGCATAAAATAATTTTCGTTAGTAGTAGTAATATAATAATATATATTTTCTTGTTTCGGACCATACATTCTATATAACCCATCTTGAATAATGACAGCTATTTCATACGCATAAGACGGATCATAAGAAACACAATTGGGTATTGTTAAAGATTGAATATGACTATGTCCATCTTCATGCTGTAAACCTTCCCCGTTTAAAGTAGTTCTACCGGAAGTAGCACCAATTAAAAAACCTCTAGCTTGTTGATCACCTGCCGCCCAACATAAATCACCAATCCTCTGAAAACCAAAAATAGAATAATAAATATAAAATGGAATCATTGGATAATTACTATTACTATAAGAAGTAGCAGCAGCTAACCAAGAAGAAGCAGCTCCTAACTCATTAATTCCTTCCTGTAAAATTTGACCTTTTTTATCTTCTTTATAATATAATAATTGATCTTTATCTTGGGGAATATACTTTTGTCCATTAAAACTATAAATACCAATTTTACGAAATAAACCTTCCATACCAAATGTACGAGCTTCATCAGCAATAATTGGTACAATTTTTTCTTTAATTGTAGAATAATTTAATAATATATTTAATATACGAACAAATGACATAGTAGTAGAAATCTTTTTTTTCTGTTCAATTAAAATAGAATGAAAATCACTTAATTTTGGTAATTCTAAACGTTCTGTAAATTTTGATAACCTAATTGGAATATATCCACCAAGCTTGTTACGTTGATTATGAAGATAACGATATTCAACTGAATCTTTAGAAAATTTAATATATGGAAATGAAGATAAATCTTGATTTTCTATAGGTAAATTAAATCGATCACGTATATATTTTAATCCATTCAAATCCATTTTTTTTATTTGATGAGCAATATTTTTTCCTTCAGCAATATTTCCCATACCATAACCTTTAATAGTATGAATTAAAATTACCACCGGTTTCTCTATAGACTGTTTAGCTCTCATGAAAGCAGAAAAAATTTTTTTCGAATCATGACCACCCCTATTTAGTAACCAGATCTCTTCATCGGTCATATTTTTTACTAATTCGATAGTTTCAGGGTATTTTCCAAAAAAATATTTTCTAACATATGCTCCATTTTTTGATTTAAATGTTTGATAATCACCATCAATCGTTTCATTCATTAATTGAATTAATTTACCACTATGATCATTTTTTAATAAAATATCCCATCGATCTCCCCAAATAACCTTTATAACCTCCCATCCAGCTCCATGAAATAAACCCTCTAACTCATTAATAATTTTACCATTTCCAACTACTGGACCATCCAATCTTTGTAAATTACAATTAATAACATAAATTAAATTATTTAATTTTTCTCGAGATGCTATAGTGATAGCTCCTTTAGATTCAGGTTCATCCATCTCGCCATCACCTAAAAATGCATATACTGTTCTACCTGAAGTATTTTTTAAACCCCGATTTTCAAGATATTTTAAAAATTTTGCCTGATAAATGGCATTAATAGGACTCAATCCCATTGAAACAGTTGGAAATTGCCAAAAATATGGCATTAATTTAGGGTGAGGATAAGAAGATAAACCATGACCATCAACTTCTTGTCGAAAATTATCCATATGTTCTTCATTTAATCGACCTTCTAAGAAAGCTCTAGAATAAATACCAGGAGAAATATGACCTTGAAAATAAATTAAATCTCCATTAGATCCATCCTGAGAGGAGCAAAAAAAATGATTAAAACATACTTCATATATAGTAGCAGAAGATTGAAATGAAGATAAATGTCCTCCTAAATCCAAATTTTTATTAGAAGCTCGTAAAACCATCATAATAGCATTCCATCTAATAAAAGAGCGAATTTTTCTTTCTAAGATTAAATCACCAGGATATTTTAATTCATTCTCCATAGAAATAGTATTAATATAATCTGTAATTATTCTGTTATTTGAAAAATATAAACCGTGTTTCTTGACCTTTTTAAGAATAGAATAAATAATAAATTCTGCACGATCAATACCATCACGATCAATAAGAGATTCAATAGAATCTATCCAATCATTAGTTTCAGCGGGATCAATATCATAATTAGAACAATCTGTCATACTTTAAATCCTTAATAAAGCTTAATATAATTAATATTTTAACATAATTAAAATACTTTAATCACATAAACATAAATTCTCAAATATAAATAGTCAATCTTAAAAAATATAATCAACATCATAAAAAATTTATGAATTTTAATAAATATAATCAAAAATATTATATTTAATTATTTTAGAAAAATTGTATATTTTTAATTATTTCTTTTATATAAATTTATATAAATTGATCAAAGTATAATCAAATAAAAATTTTATTAATTGATTAAAACATATAATTTAAACAAACCATATGCAAGTAAAAAATATTTTATAAAAAAATTATAAATAATATAACTTTAAAAATATACAATTTTTAATTATATTAGAAATAACTTTATATTTTAATATATCTAGCATTTTAGAAAATAATATAAAAGATTCCCGTTTATATTCTTGATAAGGATCTTTTTGAGCATAACCTCTAAAATGAATTACCTTTCTTAAATGCTCCATATTTAATAAATGATCTACCCAAAGTGAATCTAAAACACGTAACATAGTATATTTTTCTAACTTATACATTCTTATCTCTCCGATTTCATTTTTTCTTTTTTCATAATAAAGTTTTATAATATGAAAAATTTTTTTAAAAATAATCACATCAGAAATATAATGTATTTTATTTATCCATGAAAAAATTGGCACAAATAAATTAAAATCTGTACTAAAAATACGATTTATTTCCGTAATATCCCATAATCCCTCCGAAAAATTATTAGGACAATATGTATGAATAATATTAAAAATTACATCTTTTAAAATTGATTGAATCATATAATGGATTTTTTCTTGATTAACAATATTATTTCTTTTTAAATAAATTATATATCTTTGTTCATCTAAAATATTATCATATTCTAAAAGTTGTTTTCTTATTTCAAAATTCTGATTCTCTACTTTTTTTTGAGCATGTAAAATTGCTTTATTAATCCAAGGATGTTCAATAGCTTTCCCTTTAGTCAAACCCAAATTCCTTATTACATTTTTTATATTTTTTGGAGAAAAAATACGAATTAATGTATCTTCCATAGATAAATAAAAACGAGAAGATCCAGGATCTCCTTGTCTTCCAGCACGACCTTTTAATTGATTATCTATACGACGTGATTCGTGCCTTTCTATACCAATAACGTGTAAACCACCAAGAGATACTACAAGATCATGATTCTTCTTCCAAATTAATTTTGATTTCTCATAATCTAATTTAGAATTAAATTGGGATCGTTTAGTAAATATACCCCCTAAAACTATATCAGTGCCTCTTCCAGCCATATTAGTTGCGATAGTAACGGCTCCTAATTTACCAGCATAAGATATAATATCAGCTTCTTTTTCATGAAATTTAGCATTTAAAATACTATGCGGAATATTTAAATAACGCAATCTATTTGAAATAATTTCAGATTTTTCAATAGAAATTGTTCCGACCAAAACAGGTTGTTTCCTTAAAAAACAAGAACGTATGCCTTGAATAATTGCATCAAATTTTTCTGATTCTGTCATATATATTAAATCTGGCATATCTTTTCGAATCATTTGACGATGAGGAGGTATAATTACTGTATCTAAATTATACACAAAATAAAATTCATCTGACTCTGTTGAGATTGTACCACTCATGCCAGAAATTTTTTGATATAACTTAAAATAATTTTGAAAACTAATTGATGCTAATACTTTATTTTCATCACGAATTTTAACATTTTCTTTTGCTTCGATAGCTTGATGCAATCCATCAGACCATCGTCGACCTAACATAATTCTACCGGTATGTTCATCAATGATCAAAACTTTATTATGTTTAATGATATAATCTACGTTTTTTTTAAAAAATATATGAGCACGTAATGCAGTAATTAGGCGATATAATAATACAATATTATTTGAAGAATATAATGATTCATTCATGCACATCATATCATGTTTAATAAGTAATTTTTCTATGTAAATTAATCCTATTTCAGTAAAAGAAATTTGTTTATATTCTTCATCGATAATAAAATATCCTGATTGATTTAAAATATCTAAACGAATTTGTCGGCTTTTAATAAAATACGGAATAATATTATTAATTTGAATATAAATTTCAACCGAAGAATACGATGGTCCAGAAATTACTAATGGAGTACGAGATTCATCGATTAAAATAGAATCAACCTCATCTATAAGAGCATAATTTAATTCACGTTGCACGCGATTTGTAGGATTAAATATCATATTATCACGTAAATAGTCAAAACAAAATTCATTATTAGTTCCATATAAAATATCTGACAAATACGCATTATGTTTTAATGCAGTAGACATATTAGATAAATTAATCCCTACTTTTAAATCAAGAAACTTAAATAATGGAGCGTGCTTTTTAAAATCTCTTTTAACCAAATATTCATTCGTAGTAAATATATGAACACCTTTTCCTTCAATTGCATTTAAATAAGCTGGTAAAGTAGCAGTTAATGTTTTTCCTTCACCAGTACACATTTCAGTAATATAACCCTTATGTAATGCAATACCACCTAATAATTGAACATCAAAATGTCTCATACCTAATACTCTTCTACTAGCTTCCCTTAAAACAGAAAACGCTTCAGGTAATAGGTCATCTAATGTTTTTCCATTAATTAAGCACTCTCTAAAAAATTGAGTTTTCTGTTGTAATTCATGATCTGTTAATTGATTATTTTTTTTTTCTAAAAAATTAATATGATCTACAATAATTTTAATAGATTTTAAAAAACGATCATTTTTTGTACCAAAAATTTTCTGAAATAATTTTATAAACATATCACATATCCTTATATAACCTAATTTAATACGTCATACAATTCAATTAAAACAAATCCAATGCAATAAAATAATAAAAAGATTAAATATATTTAAAATACATATATAATATATCTTTGAAATATATTTAATCTTGTACAACTAAAAAAAATATATTTAAAAACAATCCCAGAATAAATTAAAAAATAATTAAAATATATTTTTTTGAGATAAAAAACTACTTGGAATATTAAAAAAATTAGGATAATCTACAGAAACTAAATATAATCCTTGAGGAACTGCAGTAGAAGCGCAAAAAGTACGATCTTTTTTATGTAAAATATCAAGAATCCATTCTTCTTTTTGTTTAATCATACCGATTTCAATTAAACAACTCACAATATTTCTAACCATATTTTGTAAAAAAGAATTAGCTGTAATATCAATTAAAATAAAGGATTTAAATTTAAATACATTAATATATAAAATTTTTCTATATGGTGTTTTAGATTGACATTGTTTAGATCTAAAAGAAGTAAAATCATGTTCTCCTAAAATTAATTGTCCAGCCTGATACATTTTTTTTATATTTAAAGTATAATGAATATGATTAGATCGATGATAAAACAAAGCAGATCGAGAAAAATTATTATAAATTATATACCGATAACTACGAGAAACAGCACTATATCGGGCATGAAAATCACTAGAAACCTTTTTAATCCATTTAACAGATATATCGCTCGGTAAATAAGTATTCATACCTAATACCCAAGAAATATTTTTTCTAACAGAAGTTGTTTCAAAATGCACTACCTGACCTAAACTATGTACACCAGCATCAGTTCTACCGGCACAAATAATATTTACATTATGATCTGCAATAATGGAAGCTGCTTTTTCAACTTCTTCTTGTATGGTTGTAATGTTTTTTTTTTGTCTTTGCCATCCATGATAATTACTACCATCATATTCTAATCCTAATGCAAATTTTAAAAGATTTTTCATTATGTCCGTAAAACCTCAAAATCAAAAAAAAATCAAATTCGAAAGAAAATAAACATATAATTATATTAATTATTTAAAATATTAAAAATAAATAATTTCAAAATTAATTAAAATTAATTAAAATAAAACCTATAAATTCACAAATTTTATTCATCAAAGTTATAGAGAAGAATATGAATATCAAAAAATATAAAATACCTTTAAGTATACTAAAAATAGCTGGAGTAAATCCATACGAAAAAAAAAAAAACGAAAAATACATGAATAAAGAACAGACTAATCATTTTAAAAAAATTCTACAAGCATGGAAAGAACAATTAAATAAAAAAAACGACCAAATAACCTTATATCAAAAAACTGAATCCATTAATTTTCCGGATCCAATTGATAGAGCCGTACAAGAAGAAGAATTTAACTTAATTTTAAAAAACCAAGATCGACAAAATAAGATTATTGAAAATATAGAACGAACGTTAAAAAAAATACAAAATGAGACATTTGGATATTGCGAATTATGCGAAATTGAAATTGGAATTAAAAGATTAGAAGCAAGACCAACAGCAAATCTATGTATTGATTGTAAAACATTATCAGAAATTAGAGCAAAACAAAACATTAGACGATCCACATAAAAATATATATTTTTTATAAAAAACAAACATTTATAATATATTAAATTATTTATTAAAAAATTTTTATTATATAATAATATAATTATATAAAATAAATAACCTCAATCACAAAAATCTATTTATTTAAATCAAGGAAATAAATTATTCATGCGAACCTTAAAATTCGGTGGAACATCTTTATCTAACTCACAAAAATTCTTAGAAGTATCGGATATTATTATTCAAAAAATCAAAAAAGAAGAAATTTCAGTAGTATTATCTGCACCAGCAAAGGTAACAAATATCTTAGAAGAAATAGCCCAATCTGTTAAATTTGATAACGATATAAATAATTTATTAAATAATTTAAAAGAAATTTTTTACACACTAATTTGTGAAATAAAAAATAAACAATCTAATTTTATCGATCGTAATATATTAAAAAAAATTGATAAAAAATTATCTGAAATTCAAAAAATTAAAAAAAATATAAATTCCTTCAAAATAAATTTTAAAACAATTTATGCAAATATTATATCTTTTGGAGAAATGTTTTCTATTAAAACTATGGAATATATTTTAATGGCAAAAAAATATAACGTTACAGTGATTAATCCTGTAAAAAATATTTTAGCTATGGGAGATATTACTAATTCTATAGTAGATATTAACGCATCAAAAGATATGATCCAAAAATTAAAAATACCTAAAAATCACATTATACTTATGCCTGGCTTTATTGCAGGAAACAAAAATAAAGAATTGGTATTATTAGGAAGAAATGGTTCAGATTATTCTGCTGCGATATTATCAGTATGTTTAAGATCAAAAATTTGCGAAATTTGGACGGATGTTGATGGTATTTATACATCAGATCCGAGAATAGTACCATCAGCAAAACTATTACCATCAATATCTTATCAAGAAGCAATGGAACTATCAACTTTAGGGGCAAAAGTTTTACATCCAAAAACAATATTTCCGTTATCTCAATTTAAAATAAAATGTATAATTAAAAATACACTAAATCCTCAACATGATGGAACAACAATTGAAAACCAAATTAACGATAAAAATAAACAATCAATCAAAGGAATCACATATCTTGATAACATCGAAATAATTACAATCAAGATTAATAAAACAATCCATATTTATGAAATTATAAATAAATTAATTTCTATATTAAATCAAGAAAAAATAAACATTATATTCACAATAAAATCTTTAGATGATCATAAAATTCATATATACATAATAGATAATAAAAATATTATAATTAAAAACATATTATCTAAAAAATTTGAAATTGAAATACAAAAAAAAATATTAAAATCAATAAATATACTAAATAAGATAAAAATTATCTCAATTATTGGAAATAATATAAAAAATAATAGAAAAATACACACTAAAATTTGTTTTGCATTAGAACACACTGATCTAAAAATTATTAATTTCACACAACAATTATCAAATAATTCGATTTCTTTCATTACAAATAATAAAAATATTAATAATAATATTCATAAAATACACGAAATACTATTTAATAATGAAAAAATAATTGAATTATTTATTATTGGAATTGGTGGTGTCGGAACAGCGCTAATCAAACAAATTATTAAACAACAAGAAAAACTACAATCAAAAAATATAAAAATCATAATTTGTGGTATTGCTAATTCTAAAAATATGATAATTAATCCATTAGGAATTAAATTAAAAAACGAAAAAATTCATTTAACATCAAATAACGAAACATTTTGCATTAATCAGATTATTCAAATAGCAAAAAATCATAATTTTATTAACCCAGTTATTGTTGATTGCACTTCAAGTAAAGAAATATCAAATTTATACCCTAACATATTATCAAATGGAATTCATGTTGTTACTCCTAACAAAAAGGGAAATACTACAAGCTGGAAAGAATATAATCACATTAGAAAAATCGCTATAAGAACAAACAAAAAATTTTTGTATGAAACAAACGTGAGCGCTGGATTACCAATTATAGAAACATTAAAAAATTTACTTGATTCAGGAGATCAACTCATTCGGTTTAGAGGTATATTATCAGGATCTTTATCATTCATTTTTGGAAAATTAGAAGAAGGGATGTTACTGTCACAAGCAACTAATATGGCAAAAAAATTAGGATTTACAGAACCAAACCCAAAAGATGATTTATCTGGAATAGATGTTGCTAGAAAATTACTCATTATAGCACGAGAAGCAGGATATAAATTAGAATTAGAAAATATCAAAATTCAACCAATTTTATCAAAAGAACTGCTAAATATTAAAGAACCTGAAATATTTTTATCTAAACTAAAAAAACTAGATCAAGAATTCTTATATAAAATTAAAAAAGCACAAAAAAAAAATAAAGTATTAAGATTGATCGGAACAATTGACGAAGAAAAAAATTGTAAAGTAGAATTAAAAGAAATTGATATCACTGATCCATTATATAATGTTAAAAATGGCGAAAATGCACTCACAATTTATAGTAAATATTATCAACCCATTCCACTAGTATTAAGAGGTTATGGTGCAGGTAATGATGTCACAGCAGCTGGAATTTTTTCTGATTTATTACGCATATTATCATGATATCTAGGAGTTTAAACATGATAAAAATTTACGCACCTGCTTCAATTGGTAACATTAATGTTGGTTTTGATACATTAGGGGTTGCGATTAAACCCGTAGATGGAAAATTACTAGGAGATTGTGTTACAATTAAATCAAATGAAAATTTTAAATTAATTAATAAAGGAAATTTTTGTTTTCAATTACCAAAAAAAATAGAAGAAAATATCGTATGGAAATGTTGGAATCATTTCTGTAGAATTTTAAATAGAAAGATATTAATTTCAATTACATTAGAAAAAAATATGCCTATTGGTTCCGGTTTAGGATCAAGTGCTTGTTCAATTGCGGCTACACTGGTAGCAATAAATAAATTTTGTAATGAACCATTAAATGAACAAGAATTATTAAAATTAATGGGCGAAGTGGAAGGAGAAATTTCTGGTGCACCGCATTATGATAATGTAGCACCTTGTTATTATGGAGGACTGCAATTAATTATAAAAGAAAACAATTGTGTTAGTCAACCAATACCATTTTTTAAAGATTGGATATGGTTAGTTGCTTGGCCTGGTATTAAAATTTCTACATCTGAAGCTCGATCAATTTTGCCAAAAAAATATAAGATAGAAACATGTATCAAGCATAGTAGATTATTAGCTAGTTTCATACATGCATCACATACTAACCAATCAAAATTAGCATTAAAATCAATGCGAGATATTATTGCAGAACCATATCGCATTCAATTACTTCCAAATTTTATACAAATTAAACAAAATCTGCTAAATCTAGGAGCCATAAATTGTGGAATATCTGGATCTGGACCAACAATATTTACTATATGCAATGACAAAAAAATTGCAAATAAAATATACACATGGTTATCAGAAAACTATTTAAAGAATAAGAATGGATTTGTTCATATTTGTAAATTAGATTTAAATGGTACAAGAGAAATAGGATTATAATCAATATGAAATTATATAATTTAAAATATCGTAATGAAAAAGTAAGCTTTTTACAAGCAGTAAAAATGGGATTAGGAAAAAGACAAGGATTATTTTTTCCAATAAACTTACCATTGATTAAAGAAAATAGATTAAAAGAAATGTTAGAAATGGACTTCTTAACAAGAAGTGTAAAAATTTTATCGATGTTTATTGGGGATGAAATTAAACTAACAGAATTAGAAAAATACGTGAGAAATGCCTTTTCATTTCCAGGTCCTATGATTATTCCAGTAACAAATAATATATCATGTTGTGAACTTTTCCACGGACCGACATTAGCATTTAAAGATTTTGGCGCTAGATTTATGGCACAAATATTATCCCACTTAAATAAAAAAAATAATATTACAACGATACTAACCGCAACTTCAGGAGATACAGGAGCAGCAGTAGCTCATGCATTTTATAAAGCAAAAAACGTGAGAGTTATAATATTATATCCACATGGAAAAATTAGCAAATTACAAGAAGCTCTATTTTGTACGTTAGGAAAAAATATAACTACAATAGCTATCCAGGGTAGTTTTGATGAATGCCAAGAATTAGTAAAAAAAGCATTTCACGATAATCAACTTAAAAAAGCAACAGGATTGAATTCTGCTAATTCTATTAATATTAGTAGATTATTAGCACAAATCTGTTATTACTTCGAAGCTTATGCATTAATTAATAGGAACAATCAAAAAAAATTAGTAATTTCTATTCCTTGTGGAAATTTTGGAAATTTAACCGCAGGATTAATTGCAAAATCTATGGGACTACCTATTAAATCGTTTATTGCTTCAACTAATATAAACGATACTGTACCTAGGTTTTTAAAAACTGGAAAATGGGAACCTAATAATTGTGTTTCCACAATTTCTAATGCTATGGATATTAGTAGACCAAACAATTGGCCAAGAGTAGAAGAATTATTTTTTAGAAACAAATGGAAACTAAACGACTTGGGATTTGGAAGTGTATCAGATGATGTAACAAAAAATACTTTATGTGAATTAAAACAACTTGGATATATTTCAGAACCGCACGCAGCAGTCGCATATAGATTATTAAAAGATCAAATACAGCCAGATGAGTACGGACTATTTTTAGGTACAGCGCACTCTGCAAAATTTAAAAATATTGTAGATGATATATTACAAGAAAATATTAAATTACCAATAGAATTAGAAAAACCATCTAAATTTCCTTTATTATCATATTATATGAAACCAGATTTTAATAAATTAAAAGAATTTTTATTATTTAAATCATAATATTTTACCTTTAGAGAAGAATAAAATAATTTCTTCTCTAAAATTCTAAACATTAAATAAAAAATGTACAATATCCCCATCCTGTAAAATATATTCTTTTCCTTCAAATCTTAATTTACCTAATTCACGTATTTTATTTAATTCCTTATATTTAATAAAATTTTCATAAGAAATTACTTTAGCTCGAATAAAACCTTTTTGTAAATCAGTATGTATTTTTCGAGCTGCTTGTAAACTATTTGTTCCTTTTTTTATGGACCATGCTCGGACTTCTTTTTTACCGACTGTAAAAAAAGTTTGTAATTGAAGTAAATCATAACCCTTTTTAACGGCTAAATGTAAATCTGACATATTTTTTGGTAAGACTTTAAGAACATAATTTTTTTTAATATTTTGATTATAATTTTGATATTCGTGTAATATACAAATCGGGATAATAACAGTATTTTCAATTGAAGCTAATTCTGATAATTCACTTAAGCTAACAGTATTTTTTCTATTATCTGAAATATTAGCAATATAAATTAGGGGTTTTAATGTGAGTAAATTTAAATAACCAATTAATTTTAATTCTTCTAAGGTAAGTTTTAAATTTCTTAAAAGTTTTTTTTCTTTTAAATAACTTAAAAAATATTCGATAAGAGATATTTTTTTTTGATTATAAAATTCTTTAATATTACTAGACCCTTTAATTCTAATCAATTCTTTGGTACAAACTTGAAAATCAGACAAAATTAATTCTTGATGAATACTTTCAACATCAGCAATTGGATCAATCTTACTATGCATATGAACAATATTATCATCAAAAAAACAACGAACAACATGAAAAATAACATCTGCTTGATGTATATCGCTTAAAAATAAATTTCCTAAACCCACTCCTTTAGATGCACCTTTAACTAATCCAGCTATATCTATAAATTCTATATAAGTAGGTGTAACGGTATTAGGAGAAACAAGTTCTGCAATTTTATTTAACCTAACATCAAATACAGGAACAATTCCTATATTTGGTTTAATTGTGCAAAATGGAAAATTTTTGGCTGCCACTTGAGATTTCGTCAAGACATTAAATAAAGTAGATTTTCCAACATTTGGCATACCTATAATACCGCATTTTAAACCCATAATTTATTTACCCTATTAATATATATATAAAATATTAAAAATTAATTAGTCAACATGATACAATTTTGATGTAATAAAATATTTTTTATTATTAATTAAAATATCAATATCATTGATAACATAATTTATCACTTTAAAAATAATATTTCTTTCAAATATTGTTGGAGAAGATAAAACAAAAGATCTAATTTGACTTAGACAATTCGGTCTACCAATTCCTATCCGAATCCTACAAAATTTCTCTCGATTCATACCAAATTTAGAAATAATATTCCTCAAACCATTATGACCATTATGACCATAACCATATTTTAATTTTATAACTCCAGGGGGTAGATCGAGATCATCATGTATTACTAATATTTCATTTAAACGAATATTATAAAATGAAGAAACTGAAAATATAGAAATACCTGAATAATTCATAAATACATTTGGTATGAATATTTTTATACTAATATTTTGCAATTTATATATAGATATATTACCATAAAAAGATTTTTTTTCTTGAAATTGAATATTTTTAATTTGACTAAATAATTTTACATACCAAGCTCCTAAATTATGCCTAGTATGATGATATTTTAAAGTAGGATTACCTAATCCTACTATCATCTTAATATGTGACAAAATAAGTTTCCTAATAAAATATTTAAAAAATAATTTGATAAAAATAATTAAAACCTAATATAAGTAATATTCTTCAAAAGATCTAAAACAACATCCCAATTAATCACTTCCCAAAAAGCATTAATATAATCTAATTTTTTATTTCGATATTTTAAATAATATGAATGTTCCCAAAGATCTAATGCAAGTATAGGATATCCAAAAGTACCAGAAAATCTTATTCCCATCAAAGGATTATCTTGATTTGCGGTAGAATCAATGACTAAATGATTATCTTGTAATAATAACCATATCCAACCAGATCCAAAACGACTCATAGCCTTGTCTTCAAATTCTTGTTTAAAATCATCTATTGATCCGAATTGATTATTAATTACCTTTTCTAACTCCTCTGATATATTAGTACCAACCTTTAGCAATTTCCAGAAAAAACTGTGATTAATATGACCACCAGAATTATTTTTAATAATATCTCTATATTTTACATCAATTCGATCAAGATTTTTTACAACATCTTCAATCGAAAGATTTAAAAAATTTGTATATTTTATATAACGATTTAAATTATTTACATATGTTTGATGATGTTTTAAATGATGTAATTTCATTGTTTCTTCATCAAAAAACGGCTCTAAACTATCATATGAATATGATAATACAGGAAGTTTATAAAACATAAATTTAATTTCCTTTCAAATAAAAACAAAATATTAAATGAATCAAAAATATTTGTATACAAAAAATATCAAAATTAAAATAATTTTTATTTTTTTTTCTAAAAAAAAATAAAAACAGAATATAATATTTATTATATTCTTATGAAATAAAATAATAATATAAATTATGAAAGAATTAAGCTCTTTAAAAGATCGATTTCGTAATTTTTATCCTGTGGTAATTGATCTTGAAACAGCAGGATTGAATCATAATCATGATGCTTTACTCGAAATTGGAGTAATCACATTAAAAATGGATAAATATGGATGGTTAAAAAAAGAAAAAATTATACATTTTCATATTAAACCATTTCGGGGGTCATTAATTAAAACAGATGCATTAATATTTAACAAAATAGATCCCTTTAACCCTTTCAGACAAGCTGTAAATGAAAAAGAAGCGATCCAATTCATATTTAATATAGTTAGTCAACGAATTGAAACTAACAAATGTAATAAAGGAATTATTGTAGCACACAACGCAAATTTTGATCATAGTTTTTTAATGGCAGCTTCAAAAAGATGTGGAATAAAAAATAATCCATTTCATTCTTTTGTTACTTTTGATACTGCTACATTAAGCGGATTAGCCGTTGGACAAACAGTACTAGCAAGAGCATGTCAAGCGTTTGGATTATCATTTGATAATAATAAAGCGCATTCAGCACTATATGATACTTTACAAACAGCAAATTTATTTTGTAAATTAGTAAATCAATGGAAAAAATTAGGAGGATGGCCCCCTAAAAATTCAAAATCATAAAATGCTATTTAGAAATATGAAAAATTCATCTAAAAAAAATATATTAATTTAAAAAAATTATTTATCAAGACCTAATACTTTTTTTAACTCTCCATTATTAAACATGTCTACTACAATATCACATCCACCTATTAATTCACCATGAACCCATAATTGAGGAAAAGTAGGCCAATTAGAATATTGCGGTAAAGAAGAACGAATATCGTCATTTTCTAAAACATCGACATAAGCAAATCGAATGTTTAAGTTAGATAAAATCTCTACGACTTTTGCAGAAAAACCACAACTTGGAAAATCAGGTGAACCTTTCATATAAATTAAAATAGAATTATCTTTAATTTGTTTTTTAATTTTTTTAATAACATCCATATTATACTCTTATTAAATAGTTATTGAAATTAACATTAATATAATAAAAAATTTATATTGACACTAATAATAATTATAAGGATAATAAATAAAAAGTTTAAATATAAATTTTAAAAATTTAAATTTAAATGTATAAAGTAAACACGATGGGGCTGATATTTGGATTCGACAAAATTTTCAAAAACTTTTAGTGCATGTCGAGGAACGGTTGCCTCGATAAAAACCGTAATTTAATAAATGCAAAACAAGAAAAATACGCTTTAGCAGCTTAAAGAATTATATAGCCTTTTTTTTAATTTTTAATACTTTTATAAAATTAATATATAAAGGCTTAATTGAAATAATTATAATATTTAAAAATCTTATTCAAGATAAATTTACTTAATACCTTTTAGAATACATATTTTACGTATTGTTTTTTATACTAAAATACTGAAAAAAATAAAAAACTAAACATGTAGTACTAAAGTTGAAGAGGTTTTGGACGCGGGTTCAAATCCCGCCAGCTCCAAAAACTAAAATAATTTTTTTGACCAATTTAATTTCGAATTTAATACTTGAAAATAACTATAACTTTTAGGATGAATTAAATTTAAACAATATTTACTCTTTCGAATTATAATTTTATCTCCTCGAGAAATAGAAAAAATAGTTTGACCATCACAAGTAATTTTAATTTTCTTTTCGAAATTAAATACTTTTAACATAATTATACTATTTCCATCCAATACTATAGGACGAGAAGATAGAGTATGGGGAAACATTGGAACTAATAAAATAGCATCCAATAAAGTAGATAAAATGGGTCCCCCTGCTGATAAAGAATATCCTGTTGAACCAGTTGGAGTGGATATAATTAAACCATCTGACCTCTGAGAAAACGCTATTTTTTTATTAATATAAACTTCAAATTCTATCATATTAGAAATTTTTTCTGGATGCAAAATACATTCATTAACTACAATAATCTTTTTTATCCCACCAGTACGTTTTTTAAATATATTTAACTCTAATAAAAAACGCTTTTCTAAAAAATATTCTCCATCTAAAATTTTAGATAACATAACAATTACATTATTAGGATTCAGATCTGTTAAAAAACCTAAATTTCCCCGATTCACCCCAATAATTTTAATAGAATAATAAGATAATTTTCTAGCGATACGTAATAAATTTCCATCACCACCCACCACAATAGCTAAATCACATTTTTGTCCAATTTCATCTAATTTTAAAACATGTATTTTTTTTAAATTTAAGGTTTTTGCAATATTATATTCTGTAACAACATTATAACCTTGATGTATCAACCAATCATACAAGGTTTTATGAGTTAGAAATGAACTTTTCTGTCTAGGATACCCTAAAATAGAAATCCATTGCATGTTTTTTTCATTACTCATATTATTCTTCTTTATAAATAAAAGTTAATAACATATAATATATACTTGAATTTATCATTAAAATTCTTATAATAAAATGTAAAATTAAATAAAATATTAAGGACTAAAATACTATGAAAATGGATCATTCAAAAGAATCCAATCAAATGGATCATTCAAAAGAATCCAATCAAATGGATCATTCAAAAGAATCCAATCAAATGGATCATTCAAAAGAATCCAATCAAATGGATCATTCAAAAGAATCCAATCAAATGGATCATTCAAAAGAATCCAATCAAATGGATCATTCAAAAGAATCCAATCAAATGGATCATTCAAAAGAATCCAATCAAATGGATCATTCAAAAGAATCCAATCAACTTAAAAACGAATTAATAAAACTCAAACAAAAACAAAAAGATATTATATTAAGAACACAAGCTAATCTTGAAAATCTTAAAAAACAAACAAAAACAAAAATAGAAGAAATTCAAAAAAAAAATTTTGAAGATTTTGTAAATAAATTAATTAAAATTACCAAAAAATTTGATACAATATTAGAATTATCTCAAAATCATGCATTGAATGAAAATGCAACAGTACAAGGTATTATTCTAACAATAAAATCAATATCAAATACTTTACAAAAAATTCAACAACATAAATCCTAATATAAAATACTTGAATATATCAAATCATTCAATAACATTGATACTTACCAAAGGATTGTATTCCTTCCTTGATTAATTAGAATTTTATTTACTTTAGAAAAATGACGACACCCTAAAAAACCTAAATGAGCTGAAAATGGAGATGGATGAGAAGTTTTTAAAATATGATGCTTTTTAGAATCAATAATGTGTTTTTTTTGTTGTGCATCATTTCCCCATAATAAAAAAATAACATTTTTTAAATAAATATTAATATACCAAATAATTTTATTTGTGAAATCCTCCCAACCTAAAGCAATATGAGACCTTGGACAACCAGAAACCACAGTCAAAACAGAATTAAGTAATAAAATTCCTTGCCGTGCCCATGAATCTAAACACCCATTACGATAATACGTAACGGGAAAAGATAAATCATTGATTACTTCTTTATAAATATTTTTTAAAGAAGGAGGAATAGAACAATTTGATCGAACAGAAAACGCTAAACCATGAGCCTGATCTTTATGAAAATAGGGATCTTGCCCAATAATTACTACTTTAATTGTATTAAATGGGGTTAAATAAAACGCATTAAATACATCCTCTTCTGGGGGATAAATAATTTTTTTTAAGCGTTCTTTTTTCACTTTTAATAAAATTTTAGATAATACCCCTCTTTCTTGAAAAAAAATATATTTCCAATTCATAAAAAATTATTTATATTTTAACGATATTATATTATTATACAAAATTATTTAACTATATATAATATATATAATTAAATTATCAAACAAAATTAAAATATTAGCATATATTTTTATAATCAAATTTATTATTATAATAAATCAAGATAAATTTAAGAAATATTTATAAAAAATAATTGAATTATAAAAAATATATTGTTTAATAAAATAAATATTTTTTAAAGGAAAAATTATGAACTTAGTAACCAAATCCGCTCCTAACTTTATTGCACCTGCCATATTAAAAGATGGAAAAATTATTAATGAATTTAATTTGAAAGAACAAATTCAAAATAAATTAGTAGTATTATTTTTTTGGCCTATGGATTTTACATTTGTATGCCCAACAGAAATTATCGCCTTTAATAAATTATATTCTGAATTTGTAAAAAGAGACACAGAAATCATTGGAATTTCAAAAGATTCCGTATTTGTGCATCATGCATGGAGAAATACACCGATTAAACAAGGTGGAATTGGAAATATTCAATATACCATGATATCAGATATTAAAGGAGAAATCCAAAGTGCTTACGATATAGTCCATCCAGAAATAGGTGTTGCATTAAGAGCATCATTTTTAATTGATAAAAATTGGATTATCAGACATCAAATAGTCAATGATTTACCATTTGGTAGAAATATTAACGAAATAATTCGCATGATAGATGCAATTAAATTTTATGAAAATAACGGAGAAGTCTGTCCAGCAAATTGGAAAAATGGAGAAAAAACAATCCACCCTTCACAAAAAGGATTAATAAAATATTTGAATAAAAACGATTCATCATAGTATCAAAACAAAATAAACTTAAAAACCAGCAAAAATGCTGGTTTTTTAAAACAATCAATAAAATTACATTATAGAAAAAATATAATTAATTATCAATAGAATCATAATCATCATCATAATAATCAATATATTCAACACTATTTTGATCTGTATCATAATCAAATGATTCATCTTGATTCACAACATGATTTTCAGAAAAATGTTGAGAGTTTTCATGGTCTGATTGATTATGATGTATATTATCTATAGTATCCACAGAACTATTTTCTTGAGGATAACTAAATAGATTTGTTAATATATTTCCAGCAAATATTCCTCCAGCAACACCTGCTGCTGTTTGTAAAGCATTCCCTAGAAAGCTAGATATTGTTCTCTTGTTTTGAATATTATAATTGGTATCATCCTGAATATTTTTTGAATTCTTTACAGAAGAGCAATGATCATCATTTAAAACTTGTTTTTGTAAAGACGGTGATAAAAAACTAGATTGACTATAATTTGCAACTTGTTTTTCTAAAAAATTAATCTTATTTTTCAAATCATGAATAATAGTTTCCTGTATTAAAATAGTTTGAACCATATAATATATAGAATTTTTTTGATGATCTAATAAACTTTCAATAAATTTCCATGCCTCTTTATCTTTATCTGATGCTGTTTTTTCCATGCTTCTTAATCGATCAAACAAATTTTGTATTAATATTTTTTCTGAATTTTTCATATAATCCTTATTAATATTATTAACCTATATGTTAATATATAACATATTTATATGCTTATAAAATATTTAATTAAAACGTTTTAATGTTAGTAATTATATAAAAAAAATAAAATTAAAACATTTTTCACATTCACCGAATACTACTATTATGATATAATTTTAAATTAAATAAAATAATATATTAATTTTAAGAGAAAATAAATTTATGCAAAATTTTTCTAAAAATATCACACAAATCGATATCGAAGAAGAATTAAAATCTTCCTACCTTGATTACGCAATGTCAGTCATAATCGGAAGAGCTCTACCAGACGTAAGAGATGGATTAAAACCAGTACATCGTAGAATATTATTTGCAATGAATATTTTGAAAAATAGCTGGAATAAACCATATAAAAAATCCGCAAGAATTGTAGGAGATGTAATAGGAAAATATCATCCCCATGGAGATACTGCAGTATACGAAGCGATTGTAAGAATGGCTCAAAATTTCTCTCTAAGATACAATTTGATTGAAGGGCAAGGAAATTTTGGATCAATTGATGGAGATGCAGCAGCTGCTATGAGATATACAGAAATAAGAATGTCAAAAATAGCACATGAAATGTTAAGTGATTTAGAAAAAAATACAGTTGAATTTTTACCCAATTATGACGAAACAGAACAAATACCAGAAGTACTACCAACAAAAATACCAAATTTATTAATTAATGGATCTTCCGGAATTGCAGTCGGGATGGCTACAAATATTCCACCACATAATTTAACAGAAATTATCAATGGATGCTTAGCATATCTTCAAAATAATCAAATTTCATTAAAAGAATTAATGAAACATATTCCAGGACCAGACTTTCCTACAGCTGGAATTATCAGTGGAAAAAATGGAATTAAAAATGCATACCGTACTGGAAAGGGAAAAATTTATATCAAAGCAAAACACAAAATTGAAATCAACCCCAAAAATCGAAGAGAATCGATAATAATATATGAAATTCCATACCAAATTAATAAATCTAAATTAATTGAAAGAATTTCAGAACTTATCAAAGAAAAAAAGATAGAAGGAATTTATGCTTTAAGAGATGAATCCGATAAAGAAGGAATGAGGATTGTTATAGAAATTAAAAAAGATGTTATGAAAGAAATACTATTAAATCAATTATATACTCTTACACCAATGCAGGTTTCATTTGGTATCAATATGGTAGCACTATACCATGGGCAACCAAGAGTAATGTCTTTAAGAAACATTTTAAAATTTTTTTTATTGCATCGAAAAAACATTATCACTAGACGAAGTATATTTGAATTAAAAAAAGCACAAGAAAGAGCACATATATTAGAAGGATTAAATATTGCACTAGATAACATTGATAAGATTATTCAATTAATTAAAATATCTAAAAAACCAAAACATGCAAAACGTATATTACTCAATCAAAAATGGAAAATTAATACTCAATTGAACGAATTAATGAACAAAACAAAATTTAAACAGTATACAATTCAACCAAAAACATATCAATTTACCAAAAAACAAGTAACATCAATTTTAGAGTTAAAATTACATACATTAACTACGTTAGAAAATCAAAATATATTACATGAATATAATCTATTATCAAAAAAAATTGCATCATTATCAAACATACTAAATAATGAAACATGTATGTTAGAAATAATGCAAGAAGAACTGCAAGAAATTAAAAAAAACTTTGGAGATAATCGAAAAACTGAAATTAAAGAAAGTAATACTGATTTAAACATAAAAGATATGATTAATAAAGAAAACGTAGTAGTAACCTTATCACATTCAGGATATGTAAAATATCAACCACTATCAGACTACAACGCACAACATCGTGGAGGAAAAGGACGTTCTGCAGCAAAAACCAAAGAAAAAGATTGCATAGAAAGTTTATTAATAACTAATACGCATGATACTATTTTATGCTTTTCAAATCAGGGAATTTTATATCGAATAAAAGTATATCAATTACCAGAAGCTTCCAGACACGCAAGAGGAAAACCTATTATCAATTTAATACCGCTCAATAAAAAAGAACGTATTACAGCAATTCTTAATTTAAATGAATCTAAAAATAATATCAATGTTTTCATGTCAACCGCTCAAGGTATTGTTAAAAAAACTTCATTAAATGTATTTAAAAAACCAAGATTTACTGGGATCATTGCAATTAATTTAAGAGATAATGATGAACTCATCGGTGCTGCATTAACTAATGGAAAAAATAATATCATGCTATTTAGCAAAAAAGGAAAAGTAGTGCATTTTTCTGAAAAAGAAGTTCGTAAAATGGGAAGAGCAGCATCAGGAGTAAGAGGAATAAAAATTGAAAATGATGATCAAGTAGTATCTTTAATAGTACCAAATAAAATAGGAGAAATTTTAACGGTTACAGAAAATGGATATGGAAAACGAACTAATATTGAACAATTCCCTATTAAATCGCGTGCAACGAAAGGAATAAGATCTATCAAAATTACAAATAAAAATAGTTTGATGATAAGCGCAATACAAGTTCACGAAACTGATCAAATTGTTATGATTACAAATGCAGGCACTTTAGTTAGAACGAGAGTATCCGAAATTAGTATATTAGGTAGAAATACACAAGGTGTCATCTTAATTAGAACATCAAAACAAGAAAAAGTAGTTGCACTACAAAAAATTTCTGAAAATAAAATGAAAGTATTAAATTAATATGTTATATAAAATATTTTTATTGATTTGAATATAATTAAAATTTATTGATCTAAATGAAAATAATCTGATTGAATTGCCGTCATACAAATAGTATAAATTATATCATCAATCGATGCTCCTCGGGATAAATCATTAACCGGCTTTTTTAAACCATACAAAACCGGACCAACCGAAATAATATTTAAAGATTGTTGTATCACTTTATATGAAATATTTCCAGAATTTAAATCAGGAAAAATAAAAACTGTAGCATTTCCATGTAAAGGAGATGATGGAGATTTAATATTAGAAATAATAATATTTACTGATGCATCATATTGTATTGGTCCATCAATAATCAAATCAGGTCGTTTTTTACGAACTAATAGGGTTGCTTGAGCTACTTTATTAACAGTTTCTCCTTGACCAGAATCACCAGTGGAATAAGAAAGCATGGCAATTCTAGGCTCAATACCAAGTATCTTCGCAAAATCAGCAGATTGAATTGCTATTTCAGATAATTCATTTGCATTTGGATTAATATTCATTGCACAATCAGCATATATTAATACACGATCTGGTAATAACATGAAAAAACTTGAAAAAACCAGAGAAAACTTATGCATATGTGATCTTACTCCAATTAATTGTAAAGCAGTACGTAATACATGAGAACTAGTATATTTTATTCCACAAACTAATCCGTCAAAATTTTCCTTCATTAATATTAAAGAACCTAATACCATATTATCATAAACACTAGATTGAGCTATTTGATGATTCATACCTTTAGAATGACGAAGTTCTAATAAGGCAGGAATATAATTTAAACGAACTAAATCAGGATCAATAATTTTAATTTTTTTAGAAAAATTAATACCCACACGAGAAGCAATTTCGTGTATTCTTTTTTTGTTTCCTAATAATATACATTTTGCTAACCCTAAATCTGTCGCAATAGAAGCAGATTGTATAATACGAAGATCATGACCTTCAGGAAATAAAATTGATCGTTTAAGTTTTTTGGCGTATGACTTAATATGATTAGAAAAATAAAAAGGAGACATTGTCTTAAAATTAGTAAATTTTGAAGATTGATTAGAAGATAAAATTAAATTTTCATTAATACATTTTGAAAAATAAATATTTGAATTTTTAATTTGAATGTTATTTTTTTGTAGTATATTTAATTTAAAATTCTTTAAAAGAAATACAACATTTTGAAGATTTAAAACAGTATAAAAAATATTTATAGTATTATGTAAATACTCTAAAAAAATATTGCGTTGTGAAAAACTCATACAATATTTATCAGTAAACAAAATGGAATGAAAATTTAAATTATTTAAAATATCAAAAAACAAAATAGAACATTTTTTATAAAAAATATTAAATGGAATTATTAATACAGTATTTTCGTAACTTGTTATAGTATTTAAAATAGAATCATTATACAATAAAAAAGAATTTATTAAATGCATATTACAATTATTTTGCAACGTATTAATTTGAAGATATCTAAAAATTTTATCAATTGGAAGATAAATCAAATCCTTATTCCATGAAATATCTCCAATAATAGGAGAAAAAAAAATATTTTCAATTAATTTTTTATTATTTTGTTTAAAATTTAAATCCTTAGCAAAATTATGAATATATATTTTTTTATAATTTAAAAAAATATGATTAATAATTGTCCCTAAAATATTATATTTAATATTAATATATTTATTAAAAATATTTTTTTTTTGTATACACCATGAAGTATAATTCGAATGATTAGAAACAACAAAAATTAATTCTGCATGTAAATGATTCGCTAACTTAAAATTTAAATCATTAATTAAAAAATGCTTCGATTTACTCTTAATACCTTCAATCAAAATAATATCATATTTATTTTGATATAAAAAATATAAATCTAAATTCTTCTTAAAAAAATACTTTTCCTTAGATGTAGATGATACTATTTCAAGAATGTTACAATCAATAGGTTTTAAATATGATGTAATAGAATATTTTTTAATGATTGAAGAAGTATCATCTAATTTACCACAATCATTAGAATATTCAAAAACAGGTTTAAAAAACAAAATTTTATTCTTTTCTTGTTGTAAAATATCAATTATACCTAAACTAACACTTGTAAGACCAATATGATATCCAACAGGAACTAATATAATCGTACGTGTCACAGTAAAATCATCCATATAATATATAAATTTTAAAATATTATATCAATAATCATGTTAATTTAATAGTATAAAAAACTAATTAAATAATTTGATAGTTTCTTGAGCAATAATTAATTCTTCATTAGTAGGAATTACTAAAATAGGAATAGTATTTCGTTTATTAATAAACCCGGATTTTCCAAATCGAGTAGATCTATTTAGCTCATTATTGATTTTCATTCCAAAGATAGATAATCTAGATATAATAATCTCTCGAACTAAAGTAGAATTTTCACCAATTCCTCCTGTAAATATAATTGCATCTAACCTTCCGTCTAATAAAGAGGTATAAGCACTAATATATTTTGCTAACCTATGACAAAAAATATTTACTGCTCTTTGTGATATCGTGTCAGTATCATAATTATTTTCAATATATCGAAAATCGCTGGTAATTCCATCGGTTAAACCTAAAATACCTGATTGATTTATTAAAATATCTTCAATATCGATCAAAGACATTCCAATTTCTTTATTCATAAAAAATATGATAGCAGGATCAATATCACCACTACGTGTTCCCATTACTAAACCTTCTAGTGGTGTTAATCCCATAGAAGTATCCATACATTTTCCATTTTTAATTACTGTAACAGATGAACCACTCCCTAAATGACAACTAATAACATTTAAACCCTGAAATTGAATATTTAAAATATTTGATGCTTGTTGAGAAACATAAAAATGACTAATCCCGTGAGCTCCATAACGACGAATGCCATACTTAGAATATAGATTATATGGAATAGCATATAAATAAGAGGATTCTGGCAGAGTATGATAAAAAGCAGTATCTAAAACAGCTACATTTTTTTTAGATAAATGTGGAAAATATTTTAAAGATGCTTCAATTCCTAATAAATTTATAGGATTATGCAAAGGAGAAAAAATAATATTTTTCTTAATCTCCTGAATCACAAAATCATTAATAATTACTGATTCTTTCAAACTCATACCACCATGTACAACACGATGACCAACTGCTAAAATCCGAGAAAATAAACTCTTCTCACAATTAAAAATCTTATTAATAATAAAATGAAAAGCTTTTTCATGTGATAAATTATCTCCAATAACTAATTGATTTCGAATTTCTTTTGTATTCCATGTAATCATCGAACGAGAAATATATAATCGCTCTACTAATCCAAATAAATATTTTTTTTTATTAATTGGATTTAAAACAGCAAATTTTACAGAAGAGCTCCCACAATTCAAAACTAATATTAAATTTTTTAACATAATTACACCAAATATTAAATAAAATATTATTTAAATATTTTTAAGAAATAAAAGCATTTAAATACTTTTAAAAATATTATAATTAAATTTATATATAAATTTTAAAAATATAATAATAGAATAATTTATTTTAAAAATGATTTCTTCCACAAACTATACGATCTTGACCATGATAATCCTGATAAGACGTAATATCAGAAAAATTATATTTTTTAAATAATTCAATGACTTGATTTTTCTGATTCCACCCATGCTCTATTAATAACCAACCTCTTGAAAATAAATAATTTTTAGAATATTTAATAATTAATTTTATATCCGATAACCCATTATCTGGAGAAATTAACGATATCTTAGGTTCGAACAAAATTTCCTTATCCAAATAAAAAATAGACTTACTACTAATATAAGGAGGATTACTAATAATAATATTAAACTTTTGTTGTACTTCTGAAAACCAATTACTATAAAAAAATTTTGCATTATTAATATTTAAAATAACTGAATTTTTTTTAGAAAGTACAATTGCTTCTTGAAGGCAATCAATTCCAAAAACAAAACAATCTAATCTTTCATAAGCTACAGATAAAGCAATATTTCCACAACCACACCCTAAATCTAAAATATAATCATTCGTTGACATTCTCTCTAAAATTTTCTCAACTAAAATCTCAGTATCAGGACGGGGAATTAAAACACCCTTTGAAATTTGAAAGGATAAAGACCAAAATTCTTTTTCTTTAGTAATATAAGCAATTGGTTCATGTTTTACGCGACGGTGAATTAATTTATATAAAAGATTTAGTTGAGTATTACTTAATAAAAAATCATTAAATACCATAATCCAAGCTCGGGGTTTTCTTAAAACATAACTTAATAATACCTCCGCATCTAATAAGGGAGTATTTAAATGAGAAAGTAATGATACAGCATATTTTAACCATGATTTAATATTCATATGATATTCAATCATTCATAATTAGATAATAAATCTGCATGATATTCTTGTGTAATTGGTTCTATTAAAAGATTTAAATTACCATTTAATACATCATCTAAACAATATAAAGTTAAATTAATTCGGTGGTCAGTAATACGATTCTGTGGAAAATTATAAGTTCTATTTCGGTCAGATCTATCACCAGTACCTAATAAATTACGTCGAATAAAAGAATTCTCCTTTTGTTGTTTTGATTTCTCGTTTGCAAGAATTCTTGCCGATAAAATTGATAATGCTTTTGCTTTATTTTTATGTTGTGAACGCTCATCTTGGCATTCTACTACAGTTCCAGTTGGTATATGAGTAATACGAATAGCAGAATCGGTAGTATTAACATGCTGACCTCCTGCGCCTGAAGAACGAAAAGTATCTATTTTTAAATCAGAGGGGTTAATGATAACCTTATTTGTTTGGGGGACCTCTGGAATTACTGCCACAGTACAAGTAGATGTATGAATCCTTCCTTGAGATTCTGTTTTGGGTACGCGTTGAACGCGATGACCACCTGATTCAAATTTTAATCTACCACACACACCTAATCCATTTATTTTAATAATAATTTGTTTAAATCCACCTTGTTCTCCTTCATGACAACTTAAAATATCTATATTCCAATTACAATTTTCTGCATAACGACCATACATACGAAAAAGATCACCAGCAAAAATTGCAGCTTCATTACCACCTGTAGCAGCGCGAATTTCTATAAAACAACTTTTTTTATCTTCAGGATCTTCAGGTATCAACATACTCTTTAACTTATTTTCTAAAATTATATGTTTTTTATTTAATATATTTAACTCTTCTAAAACAATATTAAACATTTCAGAATCGTTCAATAATGATTTTAAAGATTTAATTTCTTGGTTAATATTTTTCCAATCTAAAAAACAATGAACTAAATTAGATAATTTTAAATATTCTTGAGATAATTTTTGCGCTTTTTTTTGATCACAAATAATTTCTGGTTTAGAGAGTATAGATTCAAGTTGTTTAAATTTCTCATATAATCCCTCTAACTTAACAATTATAGAATCTTTCATAAATAAACATCCTAAAGAATAAATAAATAAAAATATCATATAAAATATTTTAATATAAATATTTAAAAATTTTAAAACGATTAAAAATTATGTAAACTAAATTATTATATTATATTTTGATATATATATGAAATGATTTTATTTAAAAAACAAGATTTATAAACGATCATAAATTTATAAGATTCCAATCAAAAAAAATTAAATTTACCATAAAGAGATAATTATGAATAATATGAAAATATTTTCTGGAAATTCTGTACCAAAATTAGCACAATTAATTGCACAAAAATTATACAAAAATTTAAGTCAAGCTACTGTAAGTAAATTTAGTGATGGAGAAATTAGTGTACAAATTCATGATAATGTTCGTGGAGATGATATTTTTATTGTACAATCAACCTGTTCTCCAACAAATGATAATATTATAGAATTAGCAATTATCGTAGATGCTTTAAGAAGAGCATCAGCAGGACGAATTACTGCTGTAATTCCATATTTCGGATACGCTAGACAAGATCGAAGAATTAGATCTGCTCGTATGCCAATAACAGCAAAAATTATAGCAGATTTTTTTTCTCATGTTGGAATAGATAGAATACTTACTATAGATTTACATGCTGAACAAATCCAGGGATTTTTTGATATTCCAGTAGATAATATTTTTGGAAACTTTATTTTATTAGAAGACATGTTAAAACTAAACTTAAAAAATCCAGTAATAGTTTCTCCCGATATTGGAGGGGTTATACGAGCCAGAGCAATTGCTAAACTATTATACGATACAGACATGGCAATAATTGATAAAAGAAGACCAAAACCAAATGTTTCGGAAGTCATGAATATTATTGGGAATGTTTCTAATAGAGATTGTGTTTTAGTAGATGATATGATTGATACAGGAAATACTTTATGTAAAGCTGCAAGAGCTTTAAAAAATCATGGAGCACAGAAAATATTCGCATATGCAACTCATCCTATTTTATCTGGTAATGCTGCAGAAAAGCTTGAACAGTCAAATATCGATGAAATTATTGTATGTGATACTATCCCTTTAGAAAAAGAAATTATATCCAAAAAAAAAATTAGAACTCTAACTGTCTCGGAAATGCTTGCAGAAGCAATTCTTCGCATTAAAAACGAAGAATCGATTTCAGCAATGTTTGAATACCAAAAATCTATGAAAACATATTTAAAACAATAAAATACAAAAAATTTAGATGCCTTTAAAATGATATTTTTGTTTAATAAATAAAACTGCTTCAGAAACTGTAAAAAACGAACCAAATACTAATATTATATCTATTTTACGTACTTGGTTAATTAATATATTTAAAGCAGATGATATACTAGAACAAGCAACAGAATTTTTGGGTAATATATCTCTTAAAACAGAAAAAGTTGAACTTCGATTGGTTTTAATAGTTGAAAAGTACCAATAATTAATAATATCAAAAAAAGGAAATAACGTACTTTTAATATCTTTTTCAAAAACCATTCCAATTACTGCGTATAAATTAACATTTTTAGATTCATGTAACAATAGTTCTTCTAGTTGTTTACGCAAAAAATACGCAGCATGAGGATTATGAGCAACATCTACAATAATTCGAGGATGATTTAAAATTATTTGAAACCGACCGGGTAAATAAACCTCCTTTAAAGACTTTGAAAAAATTCTTTTTTCAAAAGTAAAATTAGACGTTCTTAAAGCTGATAAAGCAATAGCAGCACTTGGCAAAGAAACTTTCGGAATAGGTAAATTGTATAATCCCCCACGATGATCATAAAAATTCCAAACATCACCTATCTTATGCCAATCCCATTCATAATAAATACGATGAAGACAGGTATTTAGAGAATGAGATTTTTGATATATAGAATTAGGTAGATTTCTATCACCTAAAATAGCATAAATATCTTTTCGAAAAATACCAGACTTTTCAAAACCAATTTTTTCTCTGCTATCACCTAGAATATTTGTATGATCTAGAGCAATATTAGTAATAATAGAAATGTTAGGATCGATAATATTTGTTGCATCTAGTCTTCCACCTAACCCTACTTCTAAAATAATAATGTCTAAACTATATTCTTGAAATATTAATAATGCAGATAAAGTAATAAACTCAAAGTATGTTAATGGAATACCTTGACGAACTGTATCTACAGTTTGAAAAACTTTAATGTGTAATAAATCATCTTTTAAATATTTTCCATTAATTCTGATTCGTTCATAATAATGAATTAAATGAGGCGAAGTATATAATCCCACTTGATAACCTGCATTTAAAAAAAATCTTTCTAAAATTGCGCAAGTACTTCCTTTCCCATTTGTTCCGGATACAGTAAAAACAAACGATTTAAAATTTAATATATTTAATTTTTTTGCAACCAACTTAATTCTATGCAAAGAAAAATGAATATTTTTAGTATATATATTCTCAATATATAATAACCAATCATCTAATGATCTAGAACGTATAATATTCCGAGCATTCATAACACAATCAGTTTAAAAATGTTATAAATATATTATAAACATCATTATGATAAATATTTTAAAATAAAATTATATACCAAAAATATAATTACTAATACACTAAAAAACATCGGAAAAACACCATGAAAAACATAAACAAAATTTTCAAATAACATTTTTATAGAAATTAAAATTAGAATTAGAGATAAAATAGGTTTTATATAAGAAAAACGATTAATTATATTAGATATTAAAAAATAAAAAGCACGCAAACTCAAAACTGCAAAAATATTTGAAGTCCAAACAATGATAGAATCAGTCGTGATTGAAAAAATAGCAGGAATACTATCAATAGAAAATATTATATCACTACATTCAATCATTAATAATGCAATAAATAATGGCGTAATATGCCAATTATTCTTATTGCAAATAAAAAAATTTTCCTGATATGAAGTATAAGTAATTGGAAAAATTTTTTGAATATATTTTAATACTAAATTATCTTTAAAATTATTAATATCATCATGTTTTAAAACAAGTAATTCAATAGCAGTAAATAATAAAATTAATCCAAATAAAAAAAGTATCCAACTCCAATTTAATAATAACCATGACCCAAAAAAAATTACAATACTTCTCAAGAAGATTGCGCCAATCAATCCATAAAATAATACTTTTTTTTGAAACTGTAAAGGAATAGAAAAATATTGAAATAACAAAAACCATGTTAAAACATTATCTATCGAAAGAGATTGTTCAATAAAATAACAAATTAAAAACAATATAATTTTGTTATTCGCTATAAATAAACCAAAAAAATATCTAAAATATATCCATAAAAAAATAGAAAATAAAAAAGATAAAAAAATCCAAAAAATACAAATAATACAGGAATGTTTAAACCCATCATACTTAACTAAATATTTTTTTAAAAAAAAAATATCTATTATAATACCAATAATTACTATTATAAAAAATCCTATTAACAAAATAGGATAATGAATAAAATTCAAGAGATACACCTTTCATGGTTCAAGAAAAATAATAAACCTTTTAAAGATAATTATATAAATTCATATAATTAAAAAACATTATAAGATATCAAAATAATTTATTTAAAAAAAATTAATTATTATTTGAGGGAAAATACCTAACAATATAATTAATAAGATTAATACAAATAAAACAATTTGAATATTAAAACTTAAATATCCAAGAAAACTATAATTTAAATTTGCTTGTTTATTAGTAGAATATAAATTTATAATTATCCGTAAATAATAATACAGACTTAAAACTGAATTAATTAATATAGAAAAATTTATTAACCAAAAATGCTCTAAAGTAGATAACATAATAATATAAAATTTAGAAATAAAACCAAATGTCATAGGAATTCCTAAAAAAGAAAGCATAACAATAGTCATTGCAATCGATAATACAGGCTGTTCCTTAAAAAAACCTAAATAACTTAAAGAATCATTTATCCTAATTTGTTTAACATCCTGCAATATTTCTGAAATACTTAATATTCCAAAAATACTTACATTACTAATAGTATAACTAATCAGATATATTAAAGCAGATTCGTTAGCAATTTTATATTTTTCAATTATCAATAACGTAATAATAATATAACCTATATGTGAAATAGAAGAATATCCTAACAATTTTTTTATATTATTTTGAAATAATGACATTACACTACCAAAAAAAATTGAAAAAATTGAAACTACATATATTAAAAGATATAATATTTTAGATTGATGATAAGGAAAATATAAAAATAATTTAATTAATATTCCAAACATGGAAACCTTGATCACCGTAGTTAAATAACATAAAACTACAGGAGAAGTATACTTATAAATATCAGGAATCCAAAAATGCAAAGGAAATAAAGAAAGTTTAAAAAAAAATGATATCAATAAAAATCCTATACCAAAAAGTAAAACTTTATTATTTGATAAATTATCTATTAAAAAAGAAATTTTTATACTACTAAAATCTAAATTTCCACATGTAACATATATTAAAGAAATTCCAAATAACATAAAATTAGATGAAATAATAGATAAAATTATATATTTTAATGCAACCTCAATAGATTTTTTTTGAAAATAAGAATATGTCATTAAACCTATAACAGGCAATGACATTAATTCTATTCCAAGAAATAAAGAAAACATATGATTGGAAAAAACTAAAAATATCGCACCCAATATAGAAATAAGAAATAATAAATAGAATTCCTCTTTATATAGAAATACATTTCTAAGACTAAAATAAGCTAATATGTTAATAAATAATCCAGAAAATACAATTATAAAAACATACCATAATGTATAAAAATCAATATAAATTAAAGACGTAATATATATAGGAATAATACGACGAATTATAAATAACGACCATAATAATAAAATTAAACTCATACCAGAAACGATAGCAACAAACATATGATTACGCTTAAAAATCATAGATAATATAATAATAAATATACTTATCATTAAAATTACAAATGGAATTAATGCAATTGCCAAATAAATCGAACTCATCATCTTTATAAAAACCTTAAATAGTTAAATGGGACATAAATATTATTTCATTAAAAAATGAGTAACATTTAAAATATTTTGAGGAAACAATCCAATGAGTAATGTAATTACAATTAAAACAATTATTATATAAAACTCAAGATTATTAATTTGAGTACAATTTTTATAATCCTGATTAACTAAAGGTCCGTAAAAAACTTTATGCATAATATTTAATGAATAAATTGCAGAAAATAATAAACCAAAAACTAATATACAAGCAATAATAGGGAATGTATGAAACAATCCTAAAAGAATAGTAAACTCACCAATAAAATTCACAGTACCAGGAATACCCAAATTAGAAAAAATAAAAAATAAAAAAAACCCTGGAATCCAATTGATACAAGCAGATAAACCACCCATCTTAATAATATTTTTTGTTTTAAATCGAACATATAACTGACTAAATAAAATAAATAATGCAGAACTTGATAAACCACTTGAAATCATTTGAATAATTGCGCCTTGATATGCAATTTCATTCTGAGAATATATTGCGGTTAAAATAAAACCCATATGAGAAATTGAACTATAAGCTAATATTTTTTTTATATTATTTTGAGAAAAGGCCATCCATGACCCATAAAAAACAGTCATAATACCTAATAACATAACAACCATCGAAAATTTCTCAGAAGAATATTTAAAAAGATTAATATTAAATCTTAATAAACCATAAGCAGCTAATTTGATTAACATACCAGATAAATCTACAGAACCAGCTACTGGGGACTGATTATGTGCATCAGGTAACCAACTATGAAAAGGAAAAACTGGCATTTTTACCGCAAAAGCAATAAAAAAACCCAACATAACTAAAAATTCTAATTTATAATTAATAGAAAAATGTAATAATTGATTATAATCAAATGTCCAAATATGCATGTTGTAATAATATATGGAAGAAAACAATATAATCGAAAACAACATAATTAAACTAGACAATTGAGTATAAATTAAAAATTTATTAGAAAAAAATGCTCTTGTTTTTTGACTACTGTGACTATCGCCCCAAAAAACAATTAAAAAATACATAGGTATTAACGTAATTTCCCAAAAACAAAAAAATAAAAATAGATCTATCGATAATAATACTCCGATTGTTCCAAACAAAATAAACATTAAATTAAAATAAAAGAAACCATGTTTTTCTTTTACATTATTCCAAGAACATAAAACCGATATTATCCCTAAAAAACTAGATAATATGATCATTGCTAGAGATAAACCATCTATAGCTAGATGAAATGAAATGCCAAATCGTGGTATCCAAGGAATTAATAATTCTTCATTCCAATGTTCATGACATAATAAAAAATCATGATAATAAAAATATTTTAACCATAATAGAATAGATAAACAAAATACTATCGTAGTAATTGTTAGAGCTATCAATCGAGGTATTTTAACCGAAAAATAATCCGATTTACCACAACATAAACCGCCCAACAATGGAATAATAATTAATAAAAAAAGTAACATGTAATAATACCCTATTTATCACATTAAATATCATTATAATTATTATATGCTAATATTTAAAGAAATAAGAATCATAATTAAAATATATGAAAAAATTATTAAACTAATATATACATTTAAAAATCTATTTTCAAGTAATAACAAATAAAGATTAATTCTTTTAATACATATTAAAATAATACTAATAAAACTATTAATAGGATCAATAGAAAAATATGAATTAAATTTTAAATATGACGTTAAAAATATCGTATTATAAAGTTTATAAAATCCCCAACCATTGTAAAAAAACCTAATAAACCAATAAAAATATTTAAAATTTGATATTTTTTGAATAAAAAACATATTAAAACAACAAAAATAATATGTCATACATATAGAAAAAATTACACATACTCCAGAAAAATACTCAAAATAAAATTGTTTATTATAATTTATATGATTCTCAGGAAATACACCTGATAAAATCGGAAAAATATATGTCATCAATACAGTAGAAAATAACATAAGAATTACTAACGGAATATTATGAATCCAAGATATAGATAATTTTTTAATCCAAGAATTTGAGGTATGCATATGAATAATATTCGATCTATTATGAAAAACAATGAAAATCAAACGAAAAATATAAAACACTGTTAAAAATGACGAAAAAACAGAAAATATAAAAAAAATTTTTGAATGACTCATGAAAAGACTAAATAAAATATCTCCTTTACTATAAAAACCAGCCGTCAAAAAAGGAAAAGCAGATAAAGATGAACCACCCAACAGAAAACAAATATATAAAAAAGGTAATTTCTTCCATAAATTATTACCCATTTTAAAAATATTTTTTTCATGATTACATTTTAAAATCAACGAACCAGCTGATAAAAATAAAAGAGCTTTAAAAATTGCATGTGTCATCAAATGTATAATTGCTGCACCCCAAGCCCCAATACTTAATGATACAAACATAAATCCAATTTGACCCATTGTAGAATAAGCTAATATTCGCTTGATATCTGTTTGCACCAAAGCAGAAAAACTAGAACAAAAAAAAGTTAAAATACCAATAATTCCAACTAAATATAATATATTTGGTGTTAAAATAAATAAATCGTGGTTTCTACTAATTAAATAAACACCAGCAGTTACCATAGTAGCTGCATGAATTAATGCAGACACTGGAGTAGGACCAACCATCGCCTCAGGTAACCAAGTTTGTAATGGAATTTGAGCTGATTTTCCTATAGCACCAAATAATAATAAAAGAGTTATACAATTTAAAAATATTTTATAATTAATTAAATGAATTTTAATTAAAAACTGTATGTTATAAAAACTAACGGTAGAAAAATAAAAATATAAAATAAATATTGCGATCATTAAAAATAAATCACCAATTCTAGTCATTAAAAAAGATTTAATCGCAGAAAAACCAACATCTTTTTTAAAATAATAAAAATTAATCAATAAATAAGAACAAATACTTACACCTTCCCAACCAAAATACATTAAAATAAAATTATCTGATAATACCAACAAAGACATATTAGCTATAAATAAATTTATTAATGCAAAAAATATTTTTTTATTACATTGATGATTCATATACCAAATAGAAAATATATGAATTAATAACCCTATTCCAATAATAATACTTAAAAATGATAATGATAAACTATCTAATAATAAACAGATATTAATTTTAAAATTAGCTATAGTCCACCATACCCATAATTTTTTTGATAAAACACCATCTGAAATAAATAAAAAATATTTTCCAGAAATAATTAATGTTATTAAAGATAATATTATAGATCCTATACTAATTACAGTAACATAAAAATAAGACAAGAATTGTTTTAAAAAAGATATTATTACAAAACTTATTAATGGAAATAAAACTACTAAATAAATAAGATTCATTTATAAATCTCACTCAATTTAACAAGATTTAAGGTATTTTTATTACGAAAAAATTGTAATAATAATATTAAACTAATACTTGCTTCTGAAGCAGATAAAGTAATTAATAAAATATACATAATTTGTCCATCTATTTGGTCCCAATAACTACTAACAGAAATTAATGCTAATGAAACAGAATTAATCATAATTTCTAAGCTAATTAATATAAACAATAAATTCTTACGAACAATTAAAGAAATTATCCCAATAATAAATAAAATAGAAGACAATAAAAGAGGATAAAATAAAGACACCATATATTTATAAATCCTGATGATTAATTGTAGTAATAGATGATTTCAAAAATCTTTGATTTTTCGAAACAATAAAAATAATAACCAAAGCAGATAATAATAATATTGACGAAAATTCAGTAACCAATATATAAGGACCAAATAAATTTAAACCTAACGATTTTAAATAAACTGTTGTTAAATTAATATATTTATTTTGTAAAAAAAATAACATATGCACCATGCATATAATAAAAGAAAAAAATAATATTATTAAATATATAAAAAAAGTAGAAATAAACTTCCAACAATTTACACTTTCAATCAACTCATAATTATCAAACATCATCATCACAAAAACAAAAAGAACCAAAATTGCACCAGCATAAATAATAATTTGTAACGATCCTATGAAATAAGAACTAAATAAAAAAAATATACTCGCAGTAGTTATAATAGATAAAAAAAAATAAAATAATGAATATATTGCATGTGTCTGAAAAACAGATAAAATCGTAAAAATAATCGTAAACAATGAAAGTATGAAAAAAAAATATTCCATTTTATCTCATTCCTAAGGTAATAAATCTTTCACATTAATAGGTTTAGCATATATATTAATATCTTTTTTTTGATCGTCCGTAATATATACACCTGACCGTTTATAAAAACTGTAATCTGGATACTTTCCAGAACCCGAAATAGATAAATTATTTTTTTCATATATTAAGTCTTTTCTATTAAATTCACTTAATTCAAATTCAGGAATTAATTGAATAGCAGCAGTAGGACAAGCTTCCTCACATAATCCACAAAAAATACAACGTGAAAAATTAATTGTAAAAAATTTTGGAATCCAACGACCAGAATTTGTTTTAGATTTTTGAATAGATATACAACCAACAGGACAAACAACAGAACATAAATTACAAGCAACACATCGATCATTTCCATCTTGATCTTTTGTTAATATAATTCGACCCCGATATCTAGGAGCAAGATAAATCGAATGATCAGGATATAAACGCGTTTCACGTGTCTTAAAAATATTTTTCATCGTTAAAAATATACTAAAAACCTGATTAAAAAAACCAAATATAATATCTTTTACTGTCATAAAATAATCCATATAAGTTAATATAATAATATTAATGCAGTAAATATCAAATTAAACAATGTAATTGGCAAGCATATTTTCCAACTAAAAGATAATACTTTATCATATCGCGGTCTGGGTAAAGAAGCTCGAATTAAAATAAAAAAAACTAAAAAAAACATAGTTTTTATTAAAAACCAGAAAAATCCTGAAAAAAATGGACCAAACCAACCACCAAAAAAACATGTCGTAATTAATGAGGAAATAGAAATCATAGAAATATATTGACCAATAAAGAATAATCCGAATTTCATTCCAGAATATTCAATATGATATCCATCAGCTAATTCTTGTTCAGCCTCAGGTTGATCAAATGGATGACGATGACATAATGCTAAACTAGCAATAAAAAAAGTTAAAAAACCTAAAAATTGAGGAATAATATTCCATAAACATTTCTGAGAATTAACGATATCAATTAAATTAAATGAACCAGCGCGAGCAACTACCCCCATTAAAGATAATCCTAAAAAAACCTCATAACTTAATGTTTGAGCAACTGCGCGTATCGATCCTAATAAAGCATATTTATTATTACTAGACCAACCAGCAAATAATATAGCATACACAGATAAAGAAGCTACCATTAAAAAAAACAAAATACCAATATTTAAATTAATAATAAAAAAATTATAATCTATCGGAATAATACCCATCACTAATAAAAAAGAAATAAACGATATAACAGGAGCTATAATAAAAATAAAAGATCTACTAAAAATAGGAACCCAATCTTCTTTGAATAACATTTTAATTATATCTGCAAACAATTGCAACGAACCGTAATAACCAACCCTATTTGGACCATATCTGTTTTGAAATACCGCTAATAATCTTCTTTCAACAAGGCTTAACATTGCTCCAAAAAAAATAACCAATAAAACGATAACAATTGGTTTTACAGTATTACTTAATAAAATTATCATAAAATTTTTATATTATTCCTCTTACTCTTTTAACTGAATTACCAATTAAAGAACGAGGTAAACCTGGAAAACCAATAGGTAATCCTATATGTCGTAATGGTAATTTATTAGAAAATTTAAATGAAAATTTAAAAATTTCACCTAAACAATCAAATTCAATCATAGAGTATTTTTTTAAATCTAAAATTGATTCATATGCTATATTTATTAAAACATAAACTTTAGAACATTTTTGATTAATTTCAGGAGAATAATAACTCATTTCTTCACTTCCAAATAACAAATAATACGGAATAATATTCCAATCTACCTTAGAAATATTTTTAATTTTTAAAAAATCAAAAAAATACTTCGTATTTTTATCATTTTTTTTAAATAAACGTATGCCAGAATTAAAAGAATTTATTTTACCAATATATTTATTAGATGATTGAGAAGAATTCCACCCAGGAGACCAAAAAAACGGAATATATTCAGAATTATTTTGAATATTTTGAATTCCTTCCATGGAAAAAGAAAACATAGTATCCTGATCTTTTATTTGACCAGGTTCATGTATACTCACTTTAGAATAAAAAGCAGTCCTACTACTCGCTCGATGAGGAAAACGAGCTATTTTTTGACCAACAATTCGAAAATTTGCACCTGGTGCAAGATATTTAATTTGACAAAAAAAAGAAATATCTTTTACATACTCCCGAACTACATCATCTAAATAAATATTTTTATTAGATATATTATGAATGCTAAAATATATTTTATATATCCATTTCCAACCTTCTTGAATAAAAGAATTTGGATTATATGTCATTGGATTAAAAGTAGAAAAAAATCTTTGCGCTCTACCTTCATAATTCACAACTGTTCCTGATCCTTCTGCAAAATTGGATGTTGGAAAAAATAAAGTACTTTTTTGAACAGTTTTATTTAATTGGTGATCAAAAATAATAAAATGTTTTACTTTTTTTAATGCAAGATCTATATCTCTGCTCATAGAATGACGATATAAATCATTTTCTAATACAATTAAAGTATCTACCTCTGAACTAATACATTTATCTATTACATTCTCTAATGAAAGATCTGAAAGCATACCAACCCCTAAACTATTTACACCGGGGGTTAAAAAAACTAATCCAACATTTTTATTTAAAACTCTCAATCCTTGCGCAATATTTGTTGCAAATTTTACTAAATTTATACTCCCAGAGTGTGATCCGGAAATAATTAACGGCTTTTTAGAAGAACATAATGCATCCGAAATAATAGAAATTTCCTTTTTAAAAACAGAACTGACGTGATTTACAACCTCTGGTAAATTATTAATTATATTAGAAATAGCATGTACAAAATTTTCCTGATCTTGAACAGAACCAAAATAACTTAAACCAGATAAATCATCTAAACGCGTTTCGTGACTATATATAATATATAAAGATTTCTTATTTACATGAGAAATATTTAAAATAGCAGCACTATGCCATTCTGGAATATTCTTAAAAGCGTTTTGATCAATATTATTTTTTTTCATAGCTTGTCGAATTGAAAGAGCCATTAAAGAAGATGATTGAGTAATATCTTCCCCTATGATTAAGATAGTATCATAACTTTCAATCTCTCTTAATGTTGGCACATAAATACCGCTATTTTGTAAAATATCTATAATCAATTTAATACAATTATGATCAATATTTGACATACCAGTAGAAAAATTATTTTTTCCAACTAATTTTCTTAAAGAAAAATTATTTTCTATACTAGAACGAACTGATCCTATTCCAATTACTTTAGAAGAATATTTTAATATATTTGTAATTAAACTAATTGATTGCGTTGAATCGATATATATTTCTTTTTCAAAACGAATATTTTGTACAGGTTGATAAATTCGATCCATTAAGTTCGCATAACCATACCCAAATCGACCTAAATCACACAAAAAATAACGATTGATATGTTTATGATATCGATTTTCTATTCTATTTAATCTTCCATATCGTTCTCCAACAGAAATATTACAACCAATACTACAGTGCTGACAAATACTAGGAGAATACTGTAAATCCCATTTTCTATTATAATTTTTAGAATATAATTTATCTGTAAATACCCCAGTAGGACAAACTTCAATTAAATTCCCAGAATATTCATTCTGTAAATCACCATCCTGAAATCGACCAAAATAAATATTATTACTAATACCATACACTCCAAAATCTGTCCCGCCTGCATAATCTTTATAATAACGAACACAACGGTAACAACCAATACATCTATTCATCTGATGAGATATAAAACTCCCTAAATATTGATTATTATGTGTACGTTTTGCAAAAGTATGACGACGATGATAATGATTATTCATTACTGTCATATCTTGAAGATGACAATTTCCTCCTTCTTCACAAATTGGACAATCATGAGGATGATTAGTCATAATTAATTCAATAATTCCTTTTCGAAATTTTTGTACCTCAAAATCAACGGTTGAAATTCTCATATTTTCCACAATTGATAAAGTACAAGACATGACAATTTTTCCTATATCATCATCAGCACTAAAATATTGTTTTACCGCACATAACCTACATACTCCTACACTCCCTAAAGCGGGATGCCAACAAAAATATGGTACATCTATTCCTAAGAATAGACATGTTTCTAATAAATTTTTTGATATATCTACATTATATTTAGTATCATTTATATAAATTATAGCCATAATTACATATTCCAAGAACAAAGTAAAATATGAATGTACAAAACAAAATTAATTTTATTATTGAAACTTGAATTTTAATACATCATAAATCAAGCTTAAAATAATTTGATTGAATACCAGAAATACCAACTGAGTTATGATAGATTGAATGATATTTCAAATTAATTCCTTGACTAAACTCAGATCTAAAATGTTTCATTGCACTCTGTAAAGGTTCAATTGCCCCAGGGGCATGTGCGCATACAGTTTTACCAGGACCTAATTGAAAACATAAATCTTCTAATATTTCAATAGAACCTGGTCGACCACAACCTTTCTCTAAAGAATCTAAGATGTTTACTATCCAAGGCAATCCATCCCGGCAGGGCGTACAAAGACCGCATGATTCTCGGGAAAAAAATTTTTCTAAATTAAGAACTAAAGAGACCATATTAATAGTATGATCCACAGCCATTGCAAGACCAGTTCCAAATCTACTGCCTATCTTTTGAATATTTTCAAAATCCATTTGAACATCAATATCCTTATCAGTAAGAAAATCAGTACCTGCCCCTCCTGGCTGCCATGCTTTAAGTGAAAAACCCTTTTTCATCCCGCGCGCATAACGTTCTAAAATTTCTCGGGCAGATATTCCAAAGGGTACTTCCCATAATCCAGGATTATTCACTTTTCCTGAAAATCCCATTAATTTCGTTCCATGATCTTTACTATTTGATAATGTTTTATACCATTTAGGACCATTTAAAATAATAGATGGTATATTTGATAATGTTTCTACATTATTAACGCAAGTAGGTTTACCCCATAAACCAATCTCGGCAGGAAAAGGGGGTTTAAGTCTAGGATTTGCCCTATAACCCTCCAAAGAATTTAATAAAGCTGTTTCTTCTCCACAAATATATCTGCCAGCTCCAGTGTGCAAAATAATATCAAAATTAAAAAAACTACCAAGAATATTTTTCCCTAAATACCCCATATTTTTTGCTTCAATCAGCGAACGTTTTAAAATATTTTTTGCATCTATATATTCCCCACGTAAAAAAATATATCCTTTACAAGCTTGTAATGCAAATCCAGCAATAATCATACCTTCAATTAACTGGTGGGGAATTTTTTCTAATAAAAATCTATCCTTATAGGTCCCGGGTTCCATTTCATCAGCATTACAAACTAAATACCGTGGTACACCCTCTTTTTTAGAAGGCATTAAACCCCATTTTATACCAGTAAAAAATCCAGCACCTCCTCTACCTCTTAATTCTGAAGATTTAACCATGGTTATAATTTCCTGAGGAGTCATCTGTTTAAAAACCTTTTTTAAAGCAGAATATCCATTTTTTTTGGAATATTCAGAGATAAAAACACTATCTTGAACATCATTTAACCACCATGTTAAAGGATGTGTTTCAGGAAAACGTAATATTTCTTTCATTGAAATTTCTCTAGTAATATAGGAATAAAATCAATATTTACATTTGAATAAGTATGATTATTAATCATAATTACAGGTGCTTTATCACAATTTCCTAAACATGAAATAGGTAATAAAGTAAATTTATTATCATTAGTAGTATGCCCTGGTTTTATATTCAAAATTTTTTGTATTTTTCTTTTAATATTCTTATAACCCATTACATAACACACAACACTATCACAATATTTTATAATATTTCTACCAACTGGACATCGATAAATTTGACTATAAAAGGTCGCTATTTCTTCAACTTCAACAACAGAAATTGATAAAACTCGAGAAATTTCTTTAATTAAATTATCAGATACCCATCCTCTTGTTTTTTGTACAATCTTTAAAGCTTCAATTAATACTGCTCTGGGGTGTTCATAATGTGTAAGTTCTTTTTCAATTTGAGACAACTCAAAATCAGTTAATATATTTTTATTTAACATAATTTATATTTTATATAATTTGATATTGAAAATAATTTATCGATCAACATCCGACATTACAAAATCAATACTTCCTAAATAAACAATTAAATCAGAAATTAAACTACCACGAATAACAGAAGGAATTTGCTGTAAATGTGGAAAACTTGGTGTTCTAATTCTGGTTCGATAACTCATTGTATTACCATCACTAATTAAATAATAACTATTTATACCTTTAGTGGCTTCAATCATCTGAAAGCTTTCATTGGGAGGAAGCACAGGACCCCAAGATACTTGTAAAAAATGCGAAATCATAGTTTCAATATGTTGTAAAGTTAATTCTTTGGAAGGAGGTGTAGTTAATGGATGATCAGCTTTAAATGGACCAGATGGCATATTATGCAAACACTGCTTTAAAATTACTAAACTTTGCCGTATTTCTTCTACTTTAATCATCACTCTAGAGTAACAATCACTTTCTCCATTACCTACTGGAATCAAAAAATCAAAATTATCATACCCAGAATATGGTCTTTTTTTTCTAACATCAAAATCAATTCCAGTAGCTCGTAAACCAGCACCCGTTATACCCCAAGATAAAGCTGATTCTCGATCATAACAAGCAATACCTTTAGATCGATTAATTAAAATAACATTTTTCAAAGCAACTTTAATATAATCATCTAACCTTTTAGGCATCCAAATAAGAAAATCATATAATAAATGATTCCAACCTTTCGGAAGATCATTTGCAAGACCCCCAATCCTAAACCAAGCGGGGTGCATTCTTGCTCCAGTAATTGCTTCAATCAAATCATATATTTTTTGACGATCAGTAAATGCAAGGAATACAGGCGTCATAGCTCCAACATCTTGAATAAAAGTTGAAATATATAATAAATGACTATTAATTCGAAACAACTCAGATAACATAACACGAATTACTTCCACTTTTTTTGGAACTGAAATATTAGCTAATTTCTCTACAGCTAATATATATGGCATTTCATTAACACAACCACCGAGATATTCAATACGATCAGTATATGGAATATAAGTATGCCAAGATTGACGTTCCGCCATTTTTTCAGCTCCACGATGATGATAACCAATATCAGGCACACAATCTATAATTTCTTCTCCATCTAATTGTAAAATAATACGAAAAGCTCCGTGAGCTGATGGATGATTTGGACCAAGATTTAAAAACATAAATTCAGAATTTTTATGTTTTACATGCATACCATATTCTGTCGGATTAAAAACTAAAGCATCCATCTCTTTCTTTTCTTTAGATGCATCTAAAAAAAATGGAAGATGTTCAGTAGCTCGTGCAGGATAATCTTTTCTTAACGGATGACCAACCCAAGTATTAGGCATCAAAATACGAGTTAAATTAGGATGATTTTGAAAATTAATTCCAAACATATCCCAAGTTTCACGTTCATACCAATTTGAATTTTTAAAAATACTTGTTAAAGTTGGAATATTTAAATCATTTTCTAATAAAGGAACTTTAATTAAAATATCAATATTTTGCTCAAGAGAAAAAAAATGATAAAATACCGAAAAATCAGCAATAGGAAAATCTTTACGATATACTCTTAACCTTTCATCAATACCGTGTAAATCAAATAACATAGAATAAGATCTAGGATTTTTTTTTAAAAATTGACTCAACTCTAATAATATCTCTCTCTGAATCCAAATGACTGGACACCCAACTAATGTCTTTTGATTATATAATATTTGATTTGAAAAATAATTATACAATTCTTTTATAATAGATTTGGTCATAAATAACTCAAAAATATATTCAATATAAACAATTGTATCAGTCACAAGAATTATTACAAATAAAATAAATATTAAAATATTTCAAAAAAAATACTTTAAAATAAGATATAATATAATTTAAACATTATTTGGAGTACGTAAATCTTTTACTTGAGAACGAATATCATTTTTCTTTAATTTTTGAGATTTTAAATTTGCTTTATAAACACCTTGATCTCCCATTACCCAAGATAAAGGACGACGTTCATAAGAAATAGATTTCTGGAGTAACATTAGAGCATCAATATAAGCTTCCGGCCTTGGAGGACAACCTGGAATATATACATCCACCGGAATAAATTTATCAACACCTTGTACGACCGAATAAATATCATACATACCACCAGAATTAGAACAAGATCCCATAGAAATTACCCATTTGGGATCTAACATTTGATCATATAATCTTTGTATAACAGGCACCATCTTAATAAATGGAGTACCAGAAATAATCATAACATCCGCTTGTCTAGGAGAAGATCGTAATACTTCCGATCCAAACCTAGCAATATCATGAACAGCAGTAAATGAAGTAACCATTTCGACATAACAGCATGATAATCCAAAATTATATGGCCATAAAGAATTTTTTCGGCTCCAATTAACCAATTTATGTAATAATTGTGTTAATTTTCCCATAAATATATTATTCTGTAATCGAACTTGTAAAGGATCGTCTACTATTTTTTTAGTATGTAGTGGATATTTTTCTTTACTATTATCTAAATTAATGCGAGTTAAAGTATATTTCATGATATTTCCTGATAAATATTCAAAATTATATAAAATATGATATTATAAAGTTATCTTAATAATGTATAGTTGATTTATTTGATACCCAATCAAAAACTCCATTAAGAGTAAGGTATATAATCGATAATAATAAAACCCCAACAAAAGTTAAAACTTCTAAAAAACCACACCAACCAATTTTTGTAATATTTATAGACCATGCATATAAATATAATGATTCTACATCAAAAATAACAAAAAATGCAGCTATTAAGTAAAATTTTATAGATAATTTTAAATTAGTATTACCAAAAGAATCAATACCAGATTCAAAAGGAGTATGTTTATTACGAGAAATAGATCGACTTCCTAAAAGCCATCCTCCTAATAACATAATAAAACAAACAAAAAAAGAAAAACAAATAAAAAATAAAAAACTATAATTTTGATCGCACAATTAATCTTCTCCAAAAAAATTTACTATATAACTAAAATATATTAAATAATATATAATTATAATCCATATTAAATATAATATTTATATAAAAATACAATGATATCATTATTTGAGAATAATAAATATTTCAAATATTGATAATAATATAATCAATAATATATTTTTTTTATTATAAACCCTTGATGGATAATAAAAAGACCCCATTTATTTTAAATATAAGCAAATATAAAAAAAATTTGATTAAAAACAATATAAATATATTATAATAAATACAATCAATATTTTACGGAAAATAAAAAATGAGCAAAATTATTGGAATCGATTTAGGAACCACCAATTCTTGCATAGCTATTATGGATGGAAAACAAGCTAAAGTTTTAGAAAATTCTGAAGGAGAACGAACTACACCATCTATAATTGCATATACTAAAAATGGAGAAATTTTAGTAGGACAACCAGCAAAAAGACAAGCAATTACTAATCCACAAAACACATTATTTGCAATTAAACGATTAATTGGTAGAAAATTTCAAGATGAAGAAGTTCAGCGCGATTTGAAAATTATGCCATATAAAATTATTAATTCCAATAACGGAGATGCTTGGATTGACATAACAGGAAAAAAAATGGCTCCACCACAAATTTCTGCAGAAGTTTTAAAAAAAATGAAAAAAACAGCAGAAGATTATTTAGGTGAAAAAATAAAAGAAGCCGTAATTACTGTACCTGCTTACTTTAATGATGCACAAAGACAAGCAACCAAAGACGCTGGTCGAATTGCTGGATTAGAAGTCAAACGTATTATTAATGAACCAACAGCAGCAGCACTTGCTTACGGATTAGATAAAAGTTCAGGAAATAAAATAATCGCAGTATATGATTTAGGGGGAGGAACATTTGATATTTCCATCATTGAAATTGATAATGTCGATCAAGAAAAAACATTTGAAGTGCTTGCAACCAATGGAGATACACATCTAGGAGGAGAAGATTTTGATAGTCGATTAATCAATTTTTTAGTCAACGAATTCCAAAAAGAACAAGGAATAGATTTAAGAAAAGATTCCTTAGCCATGCAAAGATTAAAAGAAACTGCTGAAAAAACAAAAATTGAATTATCTTCTACTCAACAAACAGATGTGAATTTACCATATATAACAGCAGACTCGAATGGACCAAAACACTTAAATATTAAAGTAACTCGATCAAAACTAGAATCACTAGTCGAAGATCTAGTTGAAAGATCAATTATCCCATTAAAAACTGCATTAAAAGATGCTAAATTATCTGTTACTGATATACATGATGTTATACTAGTTGGTGGACAAACTAGAATGCCTATGGTACAAAAAAAAGTAGCAGAATTTTTTGGAAAAGAACCAAGAAAAGATGTTAATCCAGACGAAGCAGTTGCAATAGGTGCAGCAGTACAAGGTGGAGTATTATCAGGAGATGTCAAAGATGTTTTACTACTAGATGTTACTCCATTATCACTAGGAATTGAAACCATGGGTGGAGTAATGACAAAATTAATTAATAAAAACACCACAGTTCCTACTAAACATAGTCAAGTATTTTCAACAGCAGAAGACAATCAATCTGCCGTAACAATACATGTATTACAAGGAGAAAGAAAAAGAGCATCAGATAATAAATCATTAGGTCAATTTAATTTAGATGGCATTCAACCTGCACCACGGGGAATACCACAAATCGAAGTAACATTTGATATTGATGCTGATGGAATATTACATGTTTCTGCAAAAGATAAAAAAACAGGAAAAGAACAAAAAATCAAAATCCAATCCTCTTCTGGACTTAATGAAAATGAAATTAAAAAAATGATCTCTGATGCAGAAGAAAATTCTGAATCCGATAAACAATTTGAAGAATTAATTAAAATTAGAAATCAAGGAGATCAAATTTCTCATAGCACAAAAAAACAATTATCAAACCTTAAAGATCAATTAAGTACTACAGAATACGAAAATATTCAAAAATCAATCAATGCATTAGATGAAGCATTAAAAACAGAAAATAAATCTGATATAGAAAATAAAATACAAACCCTGATTAAAGAATCTTCAAAATTAATAGAATTAGAAAAAAATAAAAATCAAAATACAGAACCAAATAAAAATGAATCTTCTGTTCAAAAAGAAGATAATGTTGTCGATGCAGAATTCGAAGAAGTAAAAGATCCAAAAAAATAAAAAACAATAATTATCATACTTAATTAATAAAATTCTTCTAGAAATACTATACGAACGAATAATTCGTTCGTATAAATATATGTTATGTGAGAACATACGAATGACAAAACAAGATTACTATCAAATTTTGGGAATCTCCAAATCAGCAAATGACCGAGAAATAAAAAAATCTTACAAAAGATTAGCAATAAAATATCATCCAGATAGAAATCAAGGTGATAAAAATGCCGAAAAAAAATTTAAGGAAATTAAAGAAGCATATGAAATATTAATTAATCCTGAAAAAAGAACAGCATATGATCAATATGGACATTCTGCATTTAAACAGGGCAATTCAAATAGTTCATTTGAACATCATTTTGGTAATTCTGCAGACTTTAATGACATATTTGGCGATGTATTTGGAGATATATTTGGAAATCACCAAACATCCAGATCCAGAAGAGGATCAGATCTACAATATAATATTGAACTAGAATTGGAAGAAGCAGTACGAGGTATTAATAAAGAAATTCTTATTCCAAAATTACAAAAATGCCTAGCATGCCATGGCAGTGGTTCACATCTTGGAAAACAACCAAAAAAATGTTATTCCTGTCAAGGTAGTGGACAGATACATATAAGACAAGGTTTTTTTTCAGTACAACAAACTTGCTCAAATTGTCAAGGAAAAGGAGAAGTTATTACCCATCCTTGTATGTCATGTAAAGGAAATGGAAGAGTTCAATCATCCAAAAAAATCGCAATTAAAATACCAGCAGGAATTGACACTAATGATAAAATTAAATTAAAAAATGAAGGAGAAGCAGGAAAAAACGGCGCAGCATCTGGAGATTTATATATTCAAATTTCAGTAAAAAAACATCATATTTTTGAAAGGCAAGAGAACAACCTTTATTGTGAAGTCCCAATAAATTTCTCTATGGCTGCATTAGGTGGAAATATTGAAGTACCAACATTAGATGGAAAAATTAAACTAAAAATACCATCAGAAACACAATCAGGAAAACTATTCAGAATTAAAGGTCGAGGGGTAAATTCAATACGAACAAGAAGGGTAGGAGACCTATTATGTCGAGTAATAGTAGAAACGCCTGTAAAATTAAACGAAAAACAAAAAGAACTTCTTAGAGAACTAGGAAATAGTTTAAATCAACAAAAAAAAGTGACAAATAACCCAAAATCAAAAAGATTTTTTGATGGAGTAAAAAAATTTTTTGATAATTTAACAAAATGAAAATTTTTTGTAGTATTGCTTCATTTAAAAATGATTTGGAGCAATACTGATATATCTATTTCTTGGTATAACCTGAGAGATGTTTTATTTTTAAAAATAATCTTGATTTGTGCCTAGAAGCTTTATTTTTATGAATTAAACCTTTCCTTGAAAAACGATCCAATAAAGATTGTAATTTATGAAATAAATTTTTTATCTTTACTAAATCACCAGTGTTAATCAAAGAAGAAAATTTTTTCATGAATGTACGTAACATAGATTTACGACTAAAGTTATGATTCCGTCGTTTTTTAGATTTTATAGCATGTTTTTGAGATGACTTAATATTTGACATAATCCAAATCTCTCCAAAAAAAATATATTTTTAATCATCAAAATCAAACAAATACAAATAGAATATAATAAATATACATGAGAATAAATATTATTACAATTATTTATAAACAAATAAATAATATAATACATAAAAAATTATAATATACTTAATTTATTTCAAAATTAATATACACATATATCATATAAATAAAATTAAAAATAAAATATTTCAAAATTTATGATTCAAAAAAAATTATATAAAAAATAAAATATTTTCAAAAATAAAATCTTCAAATGAATGCCAGGCTAATATGAGAAAAAAAATGAATCACTATAAAAATACTTTAAATCTACCTAAAACAAATTTCCCAATGAGAGGAGATTTACCAAACAAAGAACCAAAAATTTTAGAAAAATGGAATCAAAATAAAATTTATCAAATAATTAGAAACAAAAAAAAAGGTAAAAAAATTTTTTTATTACACGATGGACCACCCTATGCAAATGGAAAAATTCATATTGGTCATGCAATAAATAAAGTATTAAAAGATATTATTATCAAATCAAAAACACTATCTGGATTTGATGCACCATATATTCCATTTTGGGATTGTCATGGCCTACCAATCGAACATAAAATTGAATCTAAATTTGGAAAGCCAGGAGAAAAAATTACAAAAAAAAAATTTAGAGAAATTTGTAAAATATACGCAACTAAACAAGTAAAACAACAAAAAAATGATTTTATTAGATTAGGTATATTTGGAGAATGGGAAAAATCCAAACTAACAATGGATCCACATTTAGAAGCAAACGTAATCAATATATTAGGTCAAATAATACAAAATAAATATTTATATCAAGGCTTTAAACCAGTACATTGGTGTCTAAGTTGTAAATCTGCTTTAGCAGAAGCAGAGGTAGAATATTACGATAAACAATCAACCGCAATAACGGTTATGTTTCCAATTGAAAATATCAATAGATTAAAAGAAATTTTTTTAACATCTATCGAAATAAAAAATATCCATATTATTATATGGACCACAACGGTTTGGACTATTCCAGCAAATCGAGCAATCGCAGTACATCCAGAATATAAATATCAACTAATTCAATTTAAAGAAAATATTTTAATTATTGCAAAATCCTTAGTTAAAAGTCTCATGTCACAAATTAATGTAAATTCTTGGAAAATTCTTGGAACAACAATTGGAAAAAATTTAGAAAACACTACATGCATACATCCATTTTTAAAAATTAAAATACCAATTATATTATCTAAACATGTAACCCTAGAATTAGGAACTGGTGTTGTACATATAGCTCCCGATTATGGAAATGACGATTATGATATTAGTCTAAAATATAAAATACCCATGACCAACATTATTGATGATGAAGGAAAATATATAGATAATATACATCCAAAGATCAATAAAAAAAATATTTTAAATATTAATCAAACAATAATTGAATTATTAAATAAAAAAAACAAATTATTACACCAAACAAAAATTAATCATTCGTACCCTCACTGCTGGAGACATAAAACACCAATTATTATAAAAGCAACCAAACAATGGTTCATTAATATCGAAAATAGTTCACTCAAAAAGAAATCAATAAATGCAATTCGTGATGTAAAATGGATACCTCAATGGGGTTATAATCATATGAAAAATATGGTCATAAAAAGACCCGACTGGTGTATTTCAAGACAAAGAACATGGGGGGTACCAATAACAATTCTTATACATAAAAAAAATGGTATATTACACCCAGAGATGAATCAAATAATCAAAAAAATAGAAAAAAAAATTAAAAAATATGGTTCAGAAATATGGTGGAAATTAGATATAAAAAATCTTATCCCAGAAAATCACGAAGAATACGAAAAATCAACGGATATATTAGATGTTTGGTTTGAATCTGGTTGTACACAAAACGTAAAAGAATATCAAGATCTTAATGAAAAAAATCACCATATGTATGTTGAAGGATCGGATCAATATCGAGGATGGTTTATGTCTTCATTAATTATATCACAAGCTATACATATACCTGCACCTTATCAAACTGTATTAACACATGGATTCGCAATAGATAAAAAAGGACAAAAAATGTCTAAATCATTAGGTAATATTATTACACCTAACGAAATTATTAAATCTTTTGGGGCAGATATTTTAAGATTTTGGATTGCGTCAAATAATTATACTAATGATATCTATGTAAACCAAAAAACATTACAACAAATCTCTAATCAATATAGAAAAATTCGTAATACTCATCGATTTTTATTGGCTAATATAAATGATTTTGATCCTAAAAAAAATATCATAAAATACCAAGATATGATTATTTTAGATAAATGGATCATTGGTCAAACATATATAATCCAAGAAAAAATTATTAAATTATATAATAATTATAAATTCTATGAAATAATACAAAAAATTATAAAATTTTGCTCAATTGAATTAGGATCATTTTATCTTGATATCATTAAAGATCGACAATATACATTTCAAAAAAACAGTCGAGCTAGAAGAAGCTGTCAAACAGCAATGTATCATATTATACAATCCATGGTAAAATGGATATTACCAATTTTACCATTTACAGCAGATGAAGTTTGGAATTACATACCAAAAAATAATAAAAAATATATATTTATTGAAGAATGGTATAACTTATTAACCCCATTTTCAAAAAAAGAAATAATTAATAACAAAAACTGGTCAACACTAATACTACTTCGAGCAGAAGTTAATAAAATTATCGAAGAAAAAAGAAAAAAAAAAATTATTGGTAATTCATTAGAATTAACAGTAATATTATATATCAAAGAAGAATTATTAAATGTTATAAATTTATTAAAAAATGAATTGAAATTTATATTATTAGTATCTTCTACAAAAATTAAAAATTATAAATCATCCCCCCTGAATATTCAAAAAAATCAAACCATCAAAGGACTAAAAATTGACGTTCAAAAATATATAGGAATAAAATGTCCAAGATGTTGGCATTATTTTAATTTTACAAATCTCCAAAATCAAGATAAAAATCTTTGTAATCGATGCGATCAAAATCTTTATAAAAAAGAAGAAGAAAGAAATTTTGTCTAAATATGTTAATTTAGTATTATTATACACAATCTTTATATTAGATTATCTAACTAAAGTATGTATAAAAAATCATTTCAAGGTATATGAATCAAAATTCATATGTTATTTTATAAATTTTATTTATATTAAAAATTATGGAATAGCATTTAATTATTTCGAAGGAAATTCACAATATTTTAAATATATATTATTTATAATTAATATAATAATTATTATATATATTATAAAAAAATATCCAGTTTTTAATAAAAATATTGGATATATTTTAGTTTTAGGAGGATCTTTAGGAAATCTATTTGATCGATTATATTATGGATATGTCATTGATTTTATAGATATTCATATTAAAAATTATCACTTTGCAATTTTTAATATATCAGACCTAAGCATATTCATAGGAATGATAATATTTTTAAATTTTAAACATAACATATATTAAATATTGAGACTAAAATATCCATACTTTAATATCTTAAACCAAACTATCAAATAAATAATATAAATTAATTATTTAACTGTATTGAAATAAAAAAATGAACATAAAGACAATTAAACTTGCAATATCTGGCGCATACGGAAGGATGGGAAAAAATATAATAAAAGAAATTCAGGAATATAAAAATATTATATTAAACTATGCAATAGTTAAAAAAAATAATCAAACAATTATTCTAAAAAATCAAAAAAAAATTAATATAATTGAAAATATCTCAGAAATAACAAATTATCAGAATTCATTTGATATTTTAATAGATTTTAGTAATCCACAAACAACATTAAATAATTTAAAATTTTGTAATAAATATAAAAAAAAAATAGTAATTGGAACTACAGGATTTAATGAAATAGAAAAAAATATTATTAAAAATTACGCTAAAAATATTGGTATTGTGTTTTCATCCAACTTTAGTATCGGAATTAATCTCATTTTTAGGTTATTAAAAAATATAACTAATATACTCGATTCTTCTTATGACATTGAAATTATAGAAGCACATCATAAAAATAAAATCGATTCCCCTTCAGGGACTGCGCTAACTATGGGAGAAATTATTGCAAGAAATAAAGGATGGAATTTAAAAAAATGCAGTATATATAGAAAAAAAGAAAATCAACAACCAAAAAAAACAAACGAAATCGGATTTTCTATTATACGTAGTGGAAATATTATTGGTGAACATACAGTAATGTTTTCAAATATGGGAGAAAAAATTGAAATCAAACATAGTGCAAATAATAGAAATGCATTCTCCAAAGGAGCAATTCAAGCAGCAATTTGGTTATTAGATAAAAAACCCGGTCTATATAATATGCTTCATGTATTAAATAAACAAAAATAAAAAATAAATAAATCAAATTAATTGTTGTAATTACTTCAAATCATAATACAACCTTATAAAAATATAATATTTTATATAATTTGGAGAACGTCTTGCAGACACCTTCGGTATTAATTTTAGAAAATGGAATAATTTTTAAAGGAATATCAATTGGCGCATTAGGAAAAACATGCGGTGAAATAGTATTTAATACATCTATGACAGGATATCAAGAAGTATTAACTGACCCATCATATAAAAATCAAATAGTTACATTCACTTTTCCTCACATAGGAAATACTGGAATTAATATAGAAGATGAAGAATCTGATAATATTCAAGTTAAAGGTATCATTATTCGAAAACTATCACTGATTGCAAGTAATTATCGAAGTAAAAGTAATTTATCTGAATACCTAAAAAAAAATAACATTATAGGAATTTCAGAAATTGATACCAGAAAATTAACGCGTATATTACGAGATGAAGGTACTCAATATGGATATATATATAGTAATAATAAAATCTATCATATAATAAAAAATCATAAAACAGAAAAAAAACCAAATACTAAAACAATAGATCTAGTTAAAAAGGTTAGTACAAAAAATATTTATACATGGAACAAGGGAAAAAAATCAATTTATTACGAAAAACAATCTATACATAAAAAAAAAGAAAAACTATTTCATATAATTGTATATGACTTTGGAGTAAAAAAAAATATATTAAGAATGTTAGTTGAAAGAGGATGTTACATAACAGTTGTACCATCAACAACACAAATTAAAGAAATATTAAAATTTTCACCAGACGGAATTCTATTGTCAAATGGACCAGGAGATCCTAGATTATACTCTAATATAATCTTATCAATCCAAGAATTATTAAAAACAAATATACCAATTTTTGGTATTTGTCTTGGACATCAATTACTAGCATTAGCTTATGGTGCAAAAATTATAAAAATGAAATTTGGACATCATGGGTGCAACCATCCTGTAAAACATAAAAAATCTAATAAAGTAATGATTACCTCACAAAACCATAATTTTTCAATTGATATTACTACACTCCCCAAAAAAATTAAAATAACACACATTTCATTATTTGATCAAACCATACAAGGTATTCGTATCTATAAAAAAAATGCTTTTGGTTTTCAGGGACATCCTGAAGCAAGTCCAGGACCAAATGAAGCAGAATCACTATTTAATAAATTTATTAATAGTATAAAAAAACAAAAACAAAATCTAATAAAATAGAGGAAAAAATGCCAAAGCGTACTGATATTAAATCTATTTTAATTATTGGAGCAGGACCTATTATAATAGGCCAAGCATGTGAATTTGATTATTCTGGTACACAGGCTTGTAAAATGCTTAAACAAGAAGGATATAAAGTAATTTTAGTAAATTCTAATCCCGCAACTATTATGACTGATCCTGAAATGTCTCATGTAACATATATTGAACCCATCCATTGGAAAATTATCGAAAAAATTATTGAAAAAGAAAAACCTGATGCATTATTACCTACTATGGGAGGACAAGTTGCATTAAATTGTGCTTTAAAATTATATGAAAAAGGAATTTTATCCAAACACAAAATTAAAATGATTGGAGCAAGTATTGATGCAATTAAAAAAGCAGAAAATAGAAATTTATTTAAAAATGCTATTCAAAAAATTGGATTAAATACTGCAAAATGTGGAATTGCAAATAATATGAAATCTGCATTAAAAATATCAAAAAATATTGGATTTCCATGTATTATTCGACCATCTTTTACTATGGGAGGATCAGGTGGAGGAATTGCATATAATCAGGAAGAATTTAAGGAAATCTGCGAAAGAGGTTTAAATTTATCTCCTACACAAGAATTATTGATTGATGAATCATTATTAGGATGGAAAGAATATGAAATGGAGGTAGTTCGAGATAAAAATAATAATTGTATTATAGTTTGTAGTATTGAAAATATAGATCCTATGGGTATTCATACAGGTGACTCAATAACAGTAGCACCAGCACAAACTTTAACTGATAAAGAATACCAAATTATGCGTAACGCATCTATAAAAATTTTAGAAGAAATAGGTGTTGAAACAGGAGGATCTAATGTACAATTTGCAGTTCATCCAAATACAGGAAAAATGATAGTAGTTGAAATGAACCCAAGAGTTTCTCGATCATCAGCTTTAGCCTCTAAAGCTACAGGATTTCCGATTGCAAAAATAGCAACAAAACTTGCTATTGGATACACATTAGATGAATTAAAAAATGATATAAAAGGAATTAATACACCAGCATCATTTGAACCATCTATAGATTATATTGTAACTAAAATACCAAGATTTAATTTTGAAAAATTTTTAGGATGCAATGATCGATTAACAACACAAATGAAATCTGTTGGTGAAGTCATGGCAATAGGTCGGACATTCCCAGAATCTCTTCAAAAAGCAATACAAGGATTAGAAATTGGAGCAACCGGATTAGATTCTAAAGTAAATACTAATGACTTCAAAATGATTAAAAAAATTAAATATGAATTACAAAACCCAGGATCTGAAAGATTATGGTATATTGGTGATGCCTTTAGAATTGGACTATCAATGCAAGAAATTTACGAATTAACAAAAATCGATCCTTGGTTTTTAGCTCAAATTCAAGAAATAATCAACCTTGAAAAACAAATTATTCATAAAAAAAATTATGACATAGATATAAATTTTTTAAAAACCCTAAAGAGGTCTGGATTTTCTGACCTAAGAATTGCAAAATTAACGAATTCAAAAGAAGATGAAATTCGTGCATTACGTTATAAATTTAATTTACATCCTGTATATAAAAGAATTGACACCTGTGCTGCAGAATTTGATGTAGAAACGGCATATATGTATTCAACATGGGAAGATGAATGTGAATCTCGACCTACCAAAAACTCTCAAAATAAAATTATTATTTTAGGAGGAGGTCCGAATCGTATTGGTCAAGGAATAGAATTCGATTACTGTTGTGTACATGCAGTGCAAGCTTTAAGAGAAGATGGTTGTGAAACTATTATGATAAATTGCAATCCCGAAACAGTATCAACAGATTACGATATATCTGATCGTTTATATTTTGAACCAATTACATTAGAAAATATTTTAGAAATTGTAAGAATAGAAAATCCAAAAGGATTAATAATACAATACGGTGGACAAACTCCATTAAAATTAGCAAACAAACTGCATAAACTTAATATTCCAATTATTGGAACAAGCCCTAAATCTATCGATCAATCAGAAAACAGAGATCAATTTCAAAAAATTGTATCATCCTTACAATTAAAACAACCTAAAAATTCTACCATTACTTGTATAAAAGATGGTATATTACAAGCTAAAAAAATAAAATATCCTATTATGGTTAGACCTTCCTATGTATTAGGAGGAAGATTTATGGAAATAGTATATAATCAAAAAGAATTAGAAAAATACTTTCAAAATATATTAACACCATCTCAAAAAACACCAATATTATTAGATCATTATTTAGAAAATGCTACAGAAATAGATGTTGATATTATTTGTGATGGAAAAGATGTTTTAATTGGAGGTATTATGGAACATATTGAACAAGCAGGAATACATTCAGGAGATTCATCATGTTCTTTACCAACATACACATTAAATGAAAATATTCAAAATTCCATTAAAAAAAAGGTGACCAAGCTAGCTTTTGCGTTATCTGTAAAAGGACTAATGAATATACAATTAGCTATTAAAAACAAAAAAATATATATCTTAGAAGTAAACCCCAGAGCAGCTCGAACAATTCCTTTTGTTTCAAAAGCTACCGGGATTCCACTAGCTAAAATTGCAGCCAAAGTCATGAATGGAAAAACATTAAAAGAACAAAACTCTCTATATAAAATAAATCCATCATATTTTTCTGTAAAAGAATCTGTCTTTCCATTTAATAAATTTCAAGGAATTAACCCAATTTTAGGTCCCGAAATGAAATCTACTGGAGAAGTGATGGGAATTGGTAAAAATTTTAAATATGCATTTTCTAAAGCCCTGTTAGGCGCAAAAGTAAAAATTAAAAAAAAAGGAAGAGTATTATTATCTATAAAAGATCAAGATAAAAAACACGCACCTGATTTAGCAATACAACTTATTAAACTCGGATTTCATTTAGACGCAACTGAAGGAACTTATTTGATATTAAAAAAAACAGGAATCAATTCCCGAATAGTAAATAAAATTCGAGAAGGTAGACCAAATATTCAAGATCATTTAAAAAATCAAGAATATTGTTATATTATCAATACAGGAATATCAAATAATATGCAATACTCTAAATTAATTTGTGCAGTTGCTTTAGAGTATAATGTCCATTATGACACTACATTAAATGCAGCTTTTGCTACCATTATGTCATTACAAATTAATCCTTACAAAAATATAAATAACATACAACAAATCAATAAAAAAATAAATTACAATTTAAAAAAATAAATATATTCTTTAAAATCGATAAATTTAAAAATCTAATATTTTATATAAATACTTTTAAAATATAAAACCATCAAAATTAAGTCACACAAGTATCTGTATACTTATTAAAGATATTTATTAAAAAAATAAGCTAATTTACAATATTGATATACTGATAAATTCTCTGCTCGTAAGCAAGGATTAATTCCTAAATTTATCAACATATTTTCAGTAAAAATACTTGATAAACTATTTCGTATCATCTTTCTTCTTTTTTGAAAGGCTAACCATGTAATCAATCGTAAATGATCACATTGGTTAATTGGATATAATGGAAAAACTTTAGGTTTTATTCTAATAAAATGTGATTTTACTTTTGGAATAGGAAAAAATGATTTTGGAAGAATTTCAAAACAAAAAAAAATATCATAATAACATTGTAAAATGATAGATAACCTCCCATATTCCTTTGATCCTATAGAAGCTAATAAACGTTTCGAAACTTCCTTTTGAAGCATAATATTTAAATCAAAAAAATATTCTGAAAATTGAATCGAATACAATAAAAATTTTACAGAAATGTTATATGGCAAGTTTCCAAAAATACGCAATAAAATTTTTTTCTCTTTAAAAATTTTCTTAAAATTAAATGTATTTATATCTTGTAAAAATATTTGTAATTTATTATAAAAATTATTCTGTTTTAAAAAATGTAACAAATCTTTATCTAATTCTACTACAATCAATTGCTCCACAATATTACACATAGGTTTTGTTAAAGAACCAAAACCTGGTCCAATTTCGATAAATAATTCTCTAGAACGAGGAAAAATAACATTCATAATTTGATTAATTATCTTTCTATCATATAAAAAATTTTGACCAAAACGTTTTTTTGGTATATATTCTTTAGAAATAAAAAAATACATAAATAATTTCCATTATTATTTTAAAATATAAACATATTAAATATGTGTTAAATATCCAAATCAAAATTAATAATTATATTGAAAATATTTCAAATAATATTTTTAAATATTATATTAATTTTAAAATAATATATTTATAAATATTTAATCAACTTAAATATTTTAAAAATTAAAATATTAAAATTATAAATATTATTTTGTTTGAAAAGTTTTTACAACTTATTTTAAATATATGATTAATATAATATCAAATAATAATAAATATATTAAAATCAAATAGTTAAAAATTTTAATAAAAATTTTATCTAACAGAATACATGAAAAATGAACAATATTATGAAAGACTGGTTGCAATATATAGTTACACAATCTATATCACATGCTTTAATAATAGTTTTTTTAGTAACATTTCTAGAATCATTAGCATTAATAGGATTAATTTTACCTGGTATTGTATTTATGACAACATTAGGCGCTCTTATAGGAAATGACCAACTTCCAATTCATCCTGCTTGGATTATTGGAATGATAGGATGCTTATTAGGAGATTATTTATCCTATTATGTAGGATGGAAATGTAAAAACTGGATAAAAAAAATAAATTTAATTAATAAAAATATTTTATTATTTAATAAAATTAAACAAACTTTATATCAATATGGTATGTTTACTATATTTTTTGGGAAATTCATTGGACCAATGAGACCATTAGTGCCAATGATTGCCGGAATGATAAAACTACCAATTAAAAAATTTATACTACCTAGTTTAATTGGATCTTTTTTTTGGCCATTAATATATTTCCTTCCAGGAATAATTACTGGAATAATTATTAAACACCCTGGTTATAAAAAGAATAATTCCATTAAATGGATTTTAATAAGTTTATTAATTTTTATTTGGATAAATTGTTGGTTAATATGGTCGTGCTGGAATAATAAAAAAAAATATAAATTATTTGAAAAAATATCCAAAAAAAAACTAATATTATTGGCAATAACTAACTTAATCATTAGTATGATAGGATTGTTTTACATAAAAAAATACATGAACCATATCATGATCATTAAAGAAATTTTGATGAAAATATTTTATTTTTAGGTTCAAAAAATTTTAAAATAAATATATCTATTCGGTACGAGAGGATTTGAACCCCTGACCACTGACACCCCATGACAGTGCGCTACCAAGCTGCGCTACGTACCGAAAAAATATATTTTTATAAATGTAAAAAATCAATATGTAATAATCTTGATTTAAAACAATGATATTGAATATTCTTAATAGAAACTAAATAATTAATATCCTGAATTTTAATAGTAATTTTACTAGAATAAAAATCAGGATGTTTTTGCATATTAAAAATCTCATCATGATTTAACGAAATATATATTTCTGGTTTTTTAATACCATAAATAATACTCGGAATCTGATTACTTATTCTTCTTAACTGTCTACTAGCACTTTTCCCTGTTTTTATACGTTTAATACCATGTATTAAAAACATAATCTTCCTAAATATATATTTGTATTATATATTAAATAAAAAATAAAATATTTTAATTTAATAATATATCACTGTATATAAAAAAATTCAATACACAAAAAAAATAAACACACATATAAAAAAATATAATAATATAATAGATAAATATAATTTTAAAAATATATTTCGTATTATTAAAATATAAACTAATCAAATAAAAACATTAAATATAATTTAATATATTTAAATCATAATAAAAATAATGTATTTTAATACATTTTAATCCCACTAAATCATTATGAAAATAAAAAAAACATACACATGTTGTAATTTAATTTCAGATTTAAAAAAATTCTGGTCAAAAAGAGGATCTATTATAGTAGAACCACTAGACATATCTGTAGGAGCGGGAACATTTCATTATTGTACTTTTCTACGTTCTATTGGACCCGAACCATTAAATATGGCATATGTACAAAACTCAAGAAGACCAACTGATGGAAGATATGGGAATAATCCTAATAGATTACAACAATATTATCAATTTCAGGTAATCATAAAACCAGCTCCCGAAAATATCCAAAATTTATATTTACAGTCATTAAAAAAAATAAACTTAGATATTAAAAAAAATGATATCCGTTTTGTAGAAGATAATTGGGAAAACCCTACTTTAGGAGCTTGGGGAATTGGTTGGGAAATATGGTTAAATGGAATGGAAATTACACAATTTACTTACTTTCAAAAAATTGGAGGAATAGAATGTGAACCAATTAGTGTAGAAATAACATATGGTATTGAAAGAATAGCAATGAATATTCAAAATGTAAATAATGTTTATGATGTAATTTGGGATCAAAATAAAATATATCAAATGACCTATAAAGAGTTATTTTACCAAAACGAATTAGAACATTCTTTATATAACTTTCAATATTCAAATACACAATCTATATTAAATTTATTTGAACAATATTTACTAGAATCTAATAGATTAATTTCATTTAAACAACCATTAATTTTACCCGCGTATGAAAATATTTTAAAAGCTATACATAATTTTAATTTATTAGATGCAAGGCAAATTTTAGGAAACATTGAAAGAAAAAAATATATTTTTAAAATACGGTCAACAGCAATAAGCATTGCAAAATGTTATTATGAATTTAGAAAAAATAAAGGATTTCCATTATTATTAAATGGTAAAAAATAGAATCATGAATAATAAAACTTTTTTAATAGAAATTGGAACTGAAGAAATGCCACCGAAATTAATTATAGAAATCTCAAAAAATTTTTATAATAATTTCAAATTTGAATTAAATAAAAATAAAATCAAATATTCTACAATTAATTTATTTCATTCACCAAGAAGAATAGCGATTAATATTGAAAAATTAAATACATATATTATTAAAAAAAAAAATACCTATCGGGGGCCATCAATAAAAAGTTCATTCGACGATACAGGTAAATTAACCATATCTGCATTAAAGTGGTTAAAAAAAATGAATATTAACATTCAACAAACAAAAAAAATGATTACTAATCAAGGAGAATGGTTATTATACGAAAGCTATAAACAAAATACCAATATAGAAGATATATTAATTAAAATTATTATTTCTTCAATTAAAAAGCTAGAAAAATATAAAAACATGATATGGAATAAACAACATATAAAATTTATAAGACCCGTCAGAAGTATCACAATTCTATTGGATAAAAAATCTATAAAAACGAATATTCTTGAAATTAACTCAAAAAAATTTTTATATGGAAATATATTTACCATACCATCTAAAATCAAAATTTCTCACGCAAAAGAATATGAAAAAATACTTTATGAAAAAGGAAAAGTAATTGCAAATTTTGAACAAAGAAAACAAATAATATTTGATAATTCAAATGAAATAGCAAAAAAATTAAATGGAAAACTAAATATTAGTAATCAAATGCTAGAAGAGGTTGCATGTTTAGTAGAATGGCCAGTAATTTTATATGGAAAATTTCAAAAAAATTTTTTAAAAATTCCAAAAGAAATACTTATATATGTTATTGAATCCGTACAAAAATGTTTTCCAATATATCATGAAAATAATCAACTAACCAATTATTTTATCATTATTGCTAATACAATCTCTGAAATTAAAAACCATATAATCCTTGGTAACGAAAGAGTATTACACGCAAAATTATCTGATATTCATTTCTTTTTAGAAAATGATATAAAAAATAAAATAGAAAAATATTTTCCTCTTCTTAAAAAAATTATTTTTCATGAAAATTTAGGATCAATGTATGAAAAATCTAAACGATTAATTCAATTAATTCAATATGTTATTCGTTATACTAAAGCCGATCCAAAAGATAGCATAAGATCAGCATATTTATCAAAGTGTGATTTAAAAACACAAATGGTATATGAATTCCCAGAATTACAAGGAATAGTAGGTATGAACTATGCTAATTATTCTCAAGAATCTAAAAATGTTGCAATTGCCTTAAAAGAACAATATCAACCTACATTCTCGGGAGATAAAATACCATCTAATAAAGTTGGATATTCATTATCTATTACCGATAAAATAGATAGTATTGTAGGATTCTTTTTAATAAACCAAGAACCTAAAAAAAAAAAAGACCCATTTGGAATTAGAAGATTAACTATTGGAATAATACGAATTATTATAAAAAAAAACATTAATATTAATTTACATAAATTAATCGATAAATCAATAAATACATATAACTTATTAAACAACAACGAAAATATCAAAAAAAAAATCATAGAATTCATATTCAATAGATTATACATATGGTATAAAAAACAAAAATATAATACAAATATTATTCAGTCGGTATTTATATGTAATCATGAGAACCTATTAGATATACATAAAAAAATTCAAACAATCTCTAAATTTCAACATGAAATATCATTTAAAAACTTAATAGTAACAAAAAAAAGAATAAACAAACTAATAAAAAAATTAAATTGCAACATTAATCGATACCAACAAGTTTCTTTTAATTTAATGAAAAAAAAAGAAGAAAAAATATTATTTCAAGAAATCCAAAAAACAAAAAAAACAATCTATCCCTTTATTAAGAACAAAAAATATGATGAAATATTACATAGTTTATTTAAATTAAATATTTTTATAAATAATTTCTTAGATAAAATTTCTATTGAATATGAAAATGAAAATATAAAAATTAATAGAATTGCATTATTAATAGAAGCAAAGAAATTATTTTTAAACATTGCTGATTTTTAAAAAATATATTATTTCATTAAATAAAAAATTATTTAAAATGTTTATTTATTTTTATATTTTTATAAAAATCATAACAAAAATCATCAAATGTATTATTTTGAATAGAATTTCTTATATCACACATTAAAGATTGATAATAATATAAATTATGTATCGAATTTAATTTATAACTTAGCGTTTCACGACAACGAAATAAATGATGCAAATAAGATCTCGTATAATTCATACAAGTATAACACTTGCATGTTTTATCTAAAACTGAAATATCTGTTTTGTATTTTTTATTTCGAATATTTATAACACCAAAAGTAGTAAATAAAGATCCATTTCTAGCATGTCGGGTAGGAATTACACAATCAAACATATCAACACCACAACGAACAGCTTCTATAATATCTTCTGGTTTACCAACACCCATTAAATATCTAGGTTTATCTAACGGTAAATTACAACAAATATATTTTAATAAATTGTACATGATTTCTTTAGGTTCACCAACAGATAACCCCCCAATGGCATATCCATCAAAATTTAACTGAAGTAATTCATTAATAGAAAATGTTCGCAAAGATTTGTAAATTCCACCTTGGATAATACCAAATAAAGCATTTTTGTTTTTTTTAAATTCAAATCTATATTTACTTCTCAATGCCCATCTTAATGACATTTCCGTAGATTTTTTTACTTCTCTAAAAGAAGAAAAAGAATTAATACATTCATCAAATACCATTACAATATCTGAATTAAGATAACACTGGGTATCAATAGACAATTCGGGAGTAAAAAATAGCACTTTCCCATTAATAGGGTTTTTAAAATATACACCTTTTTCTATGATAGAACAAAATTTCGATAAACTAAATATTTGAAAACCCCCTGAATCAGTTAAAATAGGTCCATGCCAATTCATAAAATTATGTAAATCACCATGTAATTTTATAATATCTATACCAGGCCTCAAAAATAAATGCAAAGCATTAGACAAAATCATCTGAGTTTTAGTAAGTAATAAATCATCAATACTTAAACTTCTTATAGCTCCATAAGTGCCAACCGACATAAATAAAGGAGTTTCAATATTTTGATTATAAAAAGATAATATACCATATCGAGCATATCCATCATTCTTATATACTTGAAATTTCATACTCTCTCCAAAAAACTAATTTTAATATATATAATTTATAAAATTAAAAATTATTTATTTTATTTTCAATATGTAATATTTTTTCAAAAGGAGCTTTATAATTTTTTGTAATGAACATTGCATCACCATAACTAAAAAACCTATACTTATTTTTAATTGCTACTTTATAAGCATACATAGTATATTGATACCCTAAAAAAGAAGATACCAACATAATTAATGTAGACTTTGGAAAATGAAAATTTGTAATTAATATATCTACAATTTTATGACGATATCCAGGTATGATAAAAATATTAGTATTTAAAGAAATAGAAGAAATAGGATTATTTAAAACAAACCATTTCGCACTTTCTAAAGCACGTAAAGTACTTGTACCTACCGCAATAATGCGATTACCCTTTTTCTTTTCTTCATGAATTAAATTCACTGTATCAAAAGATATTTCCATATACTCTTCATGCATAACATGTTTTGAAATATCTTCTGAATGTACTAATTTAAAAGTAGAAGATCCAATATGTAAAGTAATAAAACATATTTTTACACCCTTATTAATAATAGTATGCAATAAATCCTGATCAAAATGCAATCCTGCAGTAGGAGCTGCAATAGATCCTAATTTTTTACTATAAACATTTTGATACGCATAATCATCTAAAGATTGCAAATTTCTCTTAATATACGGAGGTAATGGAATATATCCTATTTTATTTAAAAGATCAAAAATAGAACCAAAATAACTAAATAAAATTAAAAAACAATTATTTTTAAAAGAAACGACTCTTCCTGTAATTTCTATATCTTTCTTAAAAAGAATTAAATCTCCAATAGAAATAGATTTATAATCATTTGTCGATACTAAAATATATTTTTGATCAATAATTTTTTGAATTAAAAATTCTATCTTTTTACTTTTAAATGAAACATAACCAAATAATCTAGCTGGAATAACTTTCGTATCATTTAAAACTAATACATCTCCCGTTTTAAATTTATGAACAATATCCGAGAATATTCCATGAGTGATCTTTCCAGTTTGTCCGTTAATAGATAGTAATCTAGAACGAGTTCTAATATTATGTGGGTAAAAAGATATTAATGATTTTGGAACATGAAATGAAAAATATTTAAGAAGCATATTTATATCCATAATTTAAAAATTGATAAATATCTATAATTGGATCACAAAAAATAAATTATATTAATACGTATTTAGTAAAAATAAATAATATTTATCTTTAATTTCTTAAAATAGCTTGAAATTTTATTTTTAAAATATTTATGCAAATATTTATCATAAAGTCAATCTCATTTTCTTGTAATGTGCGACTCATGTGTTGAAAAATCAATGAAAAAGATATACTTTTCTTATTGATAGGAATAGTACTTCCTCGATATATATCATAAATCCTAATTTCAACAAGATTATCTGACAATGCATTTTTGCAAGCTTCCAGAATATCTCCAACTAAGATATCTTCAGAAACTATTACAGAAATATCTCTTTTACTACTTGGAAATTCTGAAATATTTTTAATACTCACCAACTCTTGAAAAGATAACTTATCCCAAAATAATTCAAAATAAAATATAGAATAATTTAAACGAAATTGTCGTAACAAAAATGGGTTTAATGCACCTAAACTACCAATTACTTCATTTTTAAATAAAATTAATAAACTTTGATGTGAATGTAATAAATTTATTTTTCCTGAAGTAAACCGAATATCTTCAAAACAACCAAGAACATCAAAGATAGATTCTAAATCTCCTTTTAGGTCATAAAAATCTACTTTATAATCAGATACATTCCAATATTTTTTATAATTTATACTCCCTATTACACCAGCAAGCATAAAATCCTGTTTAATACATAATGTATTATTTAAATCAGAAGAAAAACATAAACCACTCTCAAATAACCGAATTTCTTCATGTTGTCTATTTTGATGATACAAAATATTTTTAATTAAACCAGAAAAAAGCGAAAATCGCATAGAAGACATATCAAATGAAATAGGATTCTTTAATGATACAAATTTTTGATTTTTAAAAAGTACATTTTGTATTGTTGGATCAACAAAACTATAATTAATTACTTCATGATAACCTTTATCTATTAATAAAAATTTAACTCTTTTCAACATACTTTGGGGTAAATCATAAACAATATCTTCTTTAAAAATACATAATTTTTCAGAAACAATGTTATCATATTGATAAATCCTCATGATATCAGAAATGACATCTTCTTCAATGGCTATATCTAATCTCCAGGTAGGAGGAGTAACTATAAAATAATTGTTTGATTGAACAACTTGATAACCTAATTTATTTAAAATACTATATAAAATAGTAGAATGAATATCATATCCTAAAATTCTTTTAATATGAGTAAAATATAACCGTATTTTTTTTATAAAAGTACAATAATTTAAAGAAGTATATTTTACAATAGGACCAGGCTCCCCCTTGCAAATACTAAGAAATAAATACGTTACATATTCTATAGTTTTTATCTGAAATCCAGGATCAATATTATAATCATTCAATATTAAATTTGGATTATTTAATTTTAAGTTATAATTTGAATATTGTAATAATTCAGGATCAATAAAAATAGAACCAATAAATAAATTTGTATAATCTAAATTTATAGGAAATATATCAAAATTAACATTTCCAAGAAATGAAATAATATTTTTCTCATCAGAAATAACTATAACCTTATTATTCAAAATCAATTGATTTTTTTTATTTATTTTAATGGTTTCATTATTATTAGCAAATCTAAGAAAAACATTTTTTAGATTACTAAAATAACTAAAAACATTTACAGATTGCCCCAGCTCTAAAAATACGTAATTTAAAATATCTACAACAACATTTACTGGATGAACAAAACATCTTCTTAAGTATTCTCTTATCCATAAAGGAGTTTTAACACGTAAATTAATATTTTTTATTAATCTTCCTCTATATTTACAAACAAAATTACAATCTTGTAAATTTATAATACATTTTTCTGAAATAGAAACAGAAATATTCTTTTCTGTAAATATAGGATAAGATAAATTATTTAATATTGATACATCCCTTGCGACTCCAAATACTCCAAAAACATCCATTCTATTTGATGTAATACTCAATTTAATAATTTTATCATGATAAAAATCATAATCTTTTAATTTCCTTCCTAAAGGAGCATTCTTAGGTAATTCAATAATTTCTGATTTACTACCAAACATATTTATATCAAAAAAAGAACATAATACTCCTTCTGAAGTGATATTGCTTAATGTAAATGCATTAATTATTTTATCGGGAAAAATTTTAGAACCAATTGGAGCAACAACAACTTTCATATTATTTCGAATATTATTTGCATCAGATATAACAGTAAGTATATTTTTTTCACTTATTTGAACACATACTATATATAAATGATTCAAACTTATATCTTTACGAAATGAAACAATATTACCAATAATCAAATCACCACCAAAATTTAATAAATCTTGAATATCTTCTACTTCTAAACCAGATCTAGTAATCTGATTACAAATCATATCAATTCCAATTTGGGGGTTAATCCATTTACGTAACGATTTTTCATTAAAACGCATTAAAAATACCTATTTTTCTTAAATTGAGAAAGAAATTTTATATCATTTTTAAAAAAACAACGCAAATCTTTAATCCCATAATATAACATAATAATTCTTTCTACCCCTATTCCAAAAGCAAAACCAGAATATAATTTGGAATTAATATTAAATCTTTTTAAAATATTTGGATGTACTATTCCACAACCTAAAACTTCTAACCATGAACCGTCAGAACTTTTAATATCTACTTCACAAGATAATACCGTAAAAGGAAAATAAGAAGAACGAAATCGAATTTCTATATTTTTTTTAAAAAAATCATTTAAAAAATTACTGATTACCCACTTTAAATTAGAAAAATTAACATTCTTATCAATTACCAATCCCTCTACCTGATGAAACATTGGACTATGAGTTTTATCAGAATCTTTACGATAAACTTTTCCCGATATAATCATTCGAATTGGAAATTTATTTTTTTTGATTTCATGAATTTGCATATTAGAAGTTTGTGTTCTTAATAAAAAATTAGAATCAAACCAAAAAGTATCTTGAACATTCCGAGCGGGATGATATATTGGAATATTTAAAGCATCAAAATTATGATACTGGTCTTCTAATTCAAAACCCCCCGAAAGAATATCAAAACCTAAACTATTAAAAAAACGCTCTATATAATAAATAGTACTAGTAATAGGGTGCATAGAACCAATATTACTTCTTCTACCAGGAAGAGAAAGATCTAAATTATTTAAAGATATATTTTTATTAATTAATAAATCATCTAAAAATATTTTTTTATTATTAATTTTGGTATAAATATAATGTTTTACATTATTAATTATTTTCCCAAACCGTTTACGCTCTACAAGGGGTAAATGTTTTAATAAATTTATTTGATGAGCGATTAACCCCTTTTTACCAAGATATTTAATCCTCAAATTTTCTAATTCTTTATGATCATTTATAACATTAATATCCATATTAAATGAATTAATAAATCCAATTTTATCAAACGATACATGTTTAACGTGCAATATTATCACCAAAATATAATTATTATATAAGCCTCCAAAAAAGGAAGCTTATATTAAAAAATATATAAATATTAATAAAAAATAAAAAATTATAAATTATTTTTTACCTGTTCTATTAACGTACTAAATGTTCTTTGATCTGAAATAGCAATTTCAGATAAAATTTTCCGATTAATTTGAATATGTAATTTTTTTAAACCATAAATAAAATTACTATACGAAATTTGATTTTTTCGAGTTGCCGCATTAATTCGAGTAATCCATAATTTTCGAAATTGTCTCTTTTTCTGACGTCTATCGCGATACGCGTATTGGCCAGCTTTTACAACTGCTTGACAAGCAACTCGATAAACACGCGATCGAGCTCCATAATATCCTTTTGCTTTTTGTAAAACTTTTTTATGTCGAGCGCGAGCAGTTACACCTCGTTTAACACGAACCATTGCATCCCCTTCTAAAATAAAAAAAATAGCTTCAAATATAAAATATTAATTAAATATATGGAAAAAAAGATTGCATGTATGATTTATCTCCTTTTGAAATAATTATTTTAGGACGAAGGTGTCTTTTTCGATGAGATGTTTTTTTAGTTAAAATATGTCGTAAATTAGATTGTTTACGTTTAAACTGACCGGAAGCAGTAACTTTAAATCTTTTAGAAGCACTCTTTAATGTTTTCATTTTAGGCATAATTTTTTCATACCTGAGTTTACATGATTCAAAATAATTTAAATTATTTTTTTTTAGGAGATAAAATCATCACCATTTGACGTCCTTCTATTTTAAAAGGAAATGATTCTAAAGTAGATAATTCTATTAAGTCTTTCTGGACTCTTTTTAAAACTTGAACACCAAGATTTTGATGAGCCAGTTCACGCCCTCGAAATCTTAAAGTAATTTTTACTTTATTTCCATTATTTAAGAATCGTATTAAATTACGTAATTTAACTTGATAATCCGCCTCATCAGTACTAGGTCGAAATTTGACTTCTTTAATTTGTAAAACTTTCTGTTTTTTTCGTTGTTCTTTAATATTCTTATTTTTTTTATATAAAAATTTTCCATAATCCATAATTCTACAAACCGGCGGATCAGAATTGGGACTAATTTCGACTAAGTCTAAAGCTAACTCTTCTGCTTTTTTTAAAGCATAATCTAAATCAACAATTCCAATTGGTTCATCATTGATCGCAATTAATCTAACCTTATTTGATTTAATTTCATCATTAATACGATTAGATTTAACTGATTTGATTTGTTTTCCAAATTTAATACTTGATTCCTCCCTTTCTATAAATAACAATCACGATTTTTAATTTCCAATTTTAATCGCTGTATAAAATTTTCAGAATCTAATGATTCAATAATATTTTTAATATTATTACGAACATTAATACTATGATTTTGCACTTCGCGATCACCACAAATTAAAATATACGGAATTTTCTGAATTGTATATTTTCGAATTTTAAAATTCATCTTTTCGTTGGTAATATCATGCTGGACTCTAATTCCTAAGTTAAAAATTTTTTTATATAATGTAGATACATATTCTATATGATTAATATTTATATTAATAATTACAACCTGAACTGGTGCTAACCAAACCGGTAAAAATCCAGAATATTCCTCTAGCAAAATACCAATAAAACGCTCTATTGATCCTAATATTGCACGATGAATCATAATGGGTGTTTTTCGATGATTACTATCATCAATATAAATAGAACCAAATCTTTTTGGTAAATAAAAATCAAGCTGGATTGTACCACATTGCCAAAATCTATCTAATGAATCCTCTAAAATAAACTCAATTTTAGGACCATAAAAAGCACCCTCCCCTGATTGATATTGGAAATCAACATTATTCGTCAATAATGCATTTTTTAAATTTTCTTCTGCTTGATCCCATATTTGATCATTACCAATTCTTTTATTTGGTCTGGTTGAAAATTTAACATGAACTTTTTTAAAACCAAAAATTTTATAAACATCAAAAATCATTTGAATACATTTTTGTATTTCATGTTGAACTTGATCTGGAGTACAAAAAATATGAGCATCATCTTGCGTAAAACTTCTTAAACGCATTAAACCATGTAACGCACCAGAAGGCTCATTTCGATGACATATTCCAAATTCTGCCATTCTTATGGGAAGATCTCGATATGATTTTAAACTATAATTAAAAATTTGTATATGAGCCGGGCAATTCATTGGTTTAATACAATATTCTTGACCTTCTGATACCATATTAAATATGGAATGATCAAAATTATCAATATGGCCGCTCATTTTCCACAATAATTTATTCATAATTAATGGAGTTTTAACTTCATAATATTTCCATTTTTTTAATTGAAAACGAATAAAATTCTCTAATTCCTTAAAAATAATCAAACCATTATGATGCCAAAATATCATACCAGCAGCTTCTTCTTGAGAATGATACAACTTCATTTTTTTGTTAATTATTCTGTGATCATTATTTTTCATAAATTTAACATTATTTAAACATTCAAATAATTAATGATAATTAAATTAACATATTTAATAAATTTTTTATGATATTTTATTAAAATTTCTTAATCCAAAAAAAAATACAAAAAAAAATTTAATTTAGGATTTAAAAATAATATTTATGAATTTTAAAAACTGAATGAATATAAAAATCACTTTTATAAAAATATAAACCTAATAAAATATTAAACAAATGATATGTTCATAATCATCTAAATAGTTAATTTCTAATTTATTTTAAAAACGTATTTTAATTTACATTAGATTTAAAATACTATATTTTTAATAAATAATATTATTAAATAAATATAAAATATATACGATACCAGTCAATTGTGACTGGTATCAAAAAGATTAAAAACGATTATTAATCGCTTTTGCTAATTCAGAAATAATTGAGATACTATCTTCCCAACCTAAACAAGGATCGGTAATAGATTGACCATATGATAATTCTTTTTTATTAATAACTTTCTGAGATCCTTCTACTAAAAAACTTTCAATCATTACTCCTGTAATACTATTTGAACCATCGCGAATTTGTTTACAAATTGAATCGGCAACTTGATATTGTAAAATATGTTGTTTTAAGCAATTTCCGTGACTAAAATCCACCATTAAATATTCTGGTAAGGAAAACTCGCGTAATCTTTCGACCGCTAATAGAATATCTTTTGAATGATAGTTTGGACGTTTACCTCCACGCATAATAATATGACTAAATGGATTACCACTGGTATGATTGATAGTCATTTGACCATTTTTGTTCGGCGCAAAAAATAAATGACGCACCTGAGCTGCGCGAATTGCATCTATAGCAATACTAATATTTCCATCTGTCCCATTCTTAAATCCCACTGGACAGGAAAGAGCAGAAGCCATTTCTCTATGTATTTGACTTTCTGTAGTTCTAGCTCCAATTGCGCCCCAACTAATTAAATCAGCAATAAATTGTCCAATTACAATATCTAAAAACTCTGTAGCAGCAGGCATACCTAACGAATTAATATCTAATAATAATTTACGAGCAATAGATAAACCATGATTTACCCGAAAACTATTATCAAGATCCGGATCTGAAATTAATCCCTTCCAACCAACAACAGTTCTAGGTTTTTCAAAATAAGTACGCATAATAATTTCAAGTCGAGAATAATGTTTTTTTCGCAACACATTCAGACGATTTGCATACTCAATAGCAGCAATTGGATCATGTACCGAACATGGTCCAATTACAACCAATAAACGCTTATCTTTTCCTGTCATAATATTAGAAATATTTTTTCTAGCTGTAATAACATTTTTAATAATTTCTGGGGTTAAAGAATGACGTTTTGCTAAATCAGCTGGAGTAACTAATGAATCAATTCGTATGGTACGCAGTTCATCTGTTTTTTTCATTTTATTCTCTAAAATTAATTAATTTACTTAAAGTTAATATTATATCATTATGATTATGATATTAAAGTAAACTAATAAATACACAAATTCAAATTAATTATTTAAAAAATTTTGATATTTTAAAAAAATAAACATGTTTCAATAAAAAACAAACAAAAAAAATAATCATTTAAAATACGTAAATTATTGTAAATATCTTACAAAATATATTATAATTACATTAAAACGTAAAATTAATATTTATATCATTTGAGATATTAAAAATACAATCTTTTAAATATATTAAAAAATAAAAATCATATGAATAAAAACATTAATCAAAAAAAATGGAAAGGAATTAGTCTAACACAAACAGCATATAAAAAAATTAAAAATTTAATAAAAAAACATCAAAATATAAAAGGCATTCAAATCAACATAAAAAAATCAGGATGCGCTGGATTTAGATATTATTTATCACTAATATATCTTGAAACACAAATAAATAAGAAAAATTTTTATATTTATCAAAACCAAGATGCTAAAATATACATTAAAAATGAAAATATGAAACTCATTGATGGAACAAAAATAGATTTTGTAGAAAGTGATGGCATTAACATGAGTTTTAAATTTAACAACCCTCAAGCGAAAGAATCTTGTGGTTGTGGAGAAAGTTTTAATATTATTCCAAAATAAATATTTTTAATATTAATATCCTCGCCAACATAATAAAGAATATTTCTTTTTTCCTTTTAGCAATATTGTAAATTTACCAAATAACTTATCTGTAGCATGAAATAAATAATTTGGATTTTTTTCTTTCTTATTATTAACAGAAATTGCATTGGAATTAATTAATTTATATGCATCATTTCGAGATGAAGATAAACCTGATAAAACTAATGCCTGACGTAAATCTTCTGAACCATTTAAATCAATAGAAGGAATACCGTCTTGTCTCAATTGATCAAAATCAGATTCTTTTAAATGATTTATATTTCCAAAAAACAGACTATTTGTAATTCGTTTAGCAGCATCTAATTCATGTTGACCATGTATAATCCTTGTAATATGATCAGCTAAAATGGATTTAAAATAAAAATAATCTTTACTTAAAATATCAAAATCATATTTAATTTTTTGAATTTCTGAAATCTCTAAAAAAGTAAATAATTTTAAAAAATCAATAATACTTTCATCCTGAATATTTAACCAAAATTGATAAAAAGCATAAGGACTAGTTTTATCGCGATTTAACCAAATAATTTTATCTTTTTCTGTTTTTCCAAATTTTACGCCATTCGGTTGAGTGAGTAACGGAACAGTTAAACCAAATGTTTGGTCATGATATAATTTACGGATTAAATCAATTCCTGATAAAATATTTCCCCATTGATCAGATCCTCCTATTTGTAAATGAACTTTATACGTTTTATATAATTCTAAAAAGTCATATGATTGTAACAGATTATAAGAGAATTCTGTAAATGATATTCCTTGATCTGATCGATTGATTCTATCTTTAACAAATGTTTTACTTATCATTTGATTGACTAAAAAAAATTTTCCAATATCCCTTAAAAACGAAATAAGATTAATTTTTTTAAACCAATCATAATTATTTACAATTATAGGTGGAGAAAGATTAATATTTTTAAAAAATAATAATATTTGATCTATAATCTTTTTACTACAAAAAGATGTAAAATTCGAATCATGTAATAACCTTTCTTGATTTTTAAAACTAGGATCACCAATCAAAGCTGTAGCACCACCTATTAAAACAATCGCTTTATGATTATATTTTTTAAACCATGCTAAACATATTAAAGGTAAAATATGTCCCACATGTAAACTATCAGAAGTGGGATCAAAACCACAATACAGGGAAATTTGATTAAAAAGTAAAAACCTTTCAAAATCATTGATATTACTTATTTGAGAAATAAAACCTCTTATTTTTAATTCATTTAAAATATTTAAATTTTTCATATATTTAAAAAAATTAATATAGTAAATATTTTGTATTAATTTGTTAAAAAAATCATTATATCATAATTATAAAAAAATAATTTACAGCTATATTGTTTTATTAAACTATTTTTTTTATACCTTCAGAATAATCTTTTACTTGATCCACAATAATTTTAGTATAATAATCTACTTCAATATTAACAATATCTCCAATTATTCTATGAGATAAATTGGTTTTTAATAAAGTTTCTGGAATAAAATACACACTAAACATATCTTTTAAAATATCATATACAGTTAAACTTACTCCATCAATAGTAATAAAACCTTTGGAAAAAATATACCTCATAATGGATATATCATTCGGCTTAAAATATATTTTTTTATTATTTTTAGAATGTAAAATATCACATACAATTGCCGTATTTGTGATATGACCAGATACTAAATGTCCACCAATTTCATCTCCAAATTTTAATGCTCTTTCAATATTAATTATCAAACCAACAGATAATAAATAAAAATTAGTAATCTTTAAAGTTGATTTCACAATATCAAAATACACAAGATTATTTAAAATTTTTACAACTGTTAAACAACAACCATTATTTGATATAGAATCACCAATTTTTAAATTAAATAATAAATTACATGGAAATTCTATTGCACAATGTAAGAATTCTTTTTTTTTTTTATATCAAAAACAGTACCTATACCTTGTATAATACCAGTAAACATAATACCCCCAAAAAGTTAGAAAGAATAAAAATAAAATTTATTATAATTATATTATATTAAATTTAAATATATGTTATTATATATTAAATATATTTACGTTCGTAGCTCAGTTGGTTAGAGCATCACCATGACACGGTGAGGGTCGGTGGTTCAATTCCACTCGAACGTATAAATTATATATAAAAAATAAATTAAAAAACACATAAATATTTATATCCAAAAAAAAGAGTATTATAAATTGATAAAAAATTTTATAAATTCTATTAAAAAATATCAAAAAATTTTATTATCGTATAGTGGTGGGCTAGATTCGACTGTTCTATTATATCAATTATTAAAATTTACAAACAAATACCCATTTATAAAGATAAGAGCAATTTATATTGATCATCAAATCAACCCACAATCAGATATATGGAATCAACATTGTAAACAAGTATGTAAAAAAAAAAAAATAGAATTTATTTCAAAAAAAATTAAAATTCAAAATCAAAAAAATATACAATCTATAGCAAGAAAATTACGATATCAAGCAATTAAAGAAAGTATTCTTCCAGAAGAAATATTAGTTACAGGACATCATTTAAATGATCAATGCGAAAATTTATTTTTATCACTTAAAAGAGGAAGCGGTTTAAACGGAATATCTGGAATATCATATGTAAGTATCTTTCATAAAAAACAAAATATTATTAGACCATTACTACCATACAGTAAAATCGAATTAAAAAATTGGGCTGTATTAAACAAAATAAAATGGATTGAAGACGATAGTAATTTATGTGATAAATACGATAGAAATTTTATTAGAAATAAAATTATTTATAAAATACAAAAAAAATGGCCATTTTTTATTAAAAACTGCTTTAAAAGTATGAAAATTTGCAAAAATGAAATAAAATCTTTAAATGAATTTTTAGATACAATGCTTAAAAAGTACTCTACTTTCAATAATATATTACATACAAAAATATTTAAAAATATAAAAACAAATACAAAGATATTATTAATCCGAAGATGGATATATTTATATCAAAAAATAATTATCTCTTATAAAAAAACACAGGAAATTTACCAATTCTTAATCAATCATGATAATGAGAAAACAAAACACAAAGTAAATATACAAAATTTTCAAATAAATAAATATAAAAATCAATTGTTCCAAATACCAATAAATCCATCAATTAAAAACTTAATATTATTTTGGAAAGAAAGTAATAAACCACTAAAACTACCACAAGAACTAGGAAATATCAATCAAGATCCAAATGGAACAAAAATAATTCATCCCAAAAAAAATGATCTGGTTAATATTAGATTTCAAACAGAAAAAAAAATATTAATTCATGAAAAATATAAAAAAAAAATAAAAATAATCTGGCAAGAAAATAATATTCCACCCTGGATGAGAAATAAAATACCTTGTTTATTTTACAATAATGAACTAGTTTCAATACTTGGAATATTAGTTTTACCTAAATATCAATATAATAATTCTAAAAAAAAATATTGGAAAATTTCATGGAGTAATTATATTACTTAAAAATGATCTTTTAAAAAATTAAAATCAATTCTTTTATATAATGGTTTAAAAATAGAAATTTTATGATTTAATAAAGGAAATTTAATGCTTTCCCAATTTAATTTAGTTATTAAAAATTTTTCAGAACGTTTAATTAAATCAGGCATAACAGGTTTAATACAAATTATAATAATACGAAAAAAATTTATCCCAGTTGAACAAATATTATGCAAATCAGAATTAATTGTTATATCTGATATATTCCAGGGTTTTTTGTTATTAATATACTCATTTGCTAAATCAGATAATTCTATAATTTTTCGAATAGCTAAATTAAATTTTCTATCTTCCCAATATCGACCTATAGCATGAGTAGAATTAACAAAAAATTGATATAAATTTATATCATCTAGTTGAGAAGATAGATGATTTTCAAAGAAATTATTCAAAAAACTTGCATTTCGAGCGGCTAAATTAACAATTTTATTTACAATATCAGAATTAATTTTTTTTGTAAATTCTTCTAAATTCATTTCAATATCATCCATATTAGAAGATAACTTAGAAGCATAATAATATCTTAAACTATCGGAATCTAGATATTTAATCCATTTTTTTGCTGAAATAATTGATCCTCTAGACTTGGAAAGTTTGATACCTTGATAAGTTAAATAACCATGAACAAAAATTTTAGTTGGTTTTCTAAAATTAATAGCTTCTAAAATGGCAGGCCAAAACAAAGCATGAAAATAAATAATATCTTTCCCTATAAAATGATATAGCTCAACATTAGAATTTTCTTTCCAAAATTCATAAAAATTTAATTGTTCTTTTTGACATAGTTCTTGAAAAGAACTAATATAAGAAATCAAAGCATCAAACCAAACATAAAAATATTTATCTAAAAAATCTGGTATTTTAAATCCAAAATAAGGAGAGTCCCGAGAAATATCCCAATCTTTTAATCCAAATTGAAACCATTCTTTCAATTTATTTAATACTTTTTGTTCAATTACACCAGAAAAAACCCATTTTTTTAATTTATCTTCTAATGCAGATAAACTAAAAAACAAATGAACTGTATTTCTTAAAACTGGTTTCGTTAATGAAAGATTAGAAATTGGATTAATTAATTCAACTGCCTTATAAATAGAACCGCATGATTCACAATTATCTCCATATTGATCTTTTTGATAACATACTGGACATATTCCCCTGATAAATCTATCTGGTAAAAACATACCTTCTTTTAAATCATATAATTGTTCAACATTATTTTCTATAATGAATTTATTCTTTTTTAAAGTAAGATATATATTTTTTACAAAATTTTTATTAATTCTACTATTAGTAGAAGAATAATGATCGTGTGAAATATTAAACTTCTTAAAATCAGATTGATGTTCTTTAGAAACACAAGATATTAAACTTTCTGGAGAAATGCACGATTTTTTAGACTCTATCATAATTGCTGTACCATGAGAATCATCAGCACAACAAAACCACACTTCATGACCTATCATTTTTTTATAACGAACCCATATATCTGCTTGAATATGCTCTAATAAATGCCCTATATGAATAGATCCATTAGCATAAGGTAATGCGCAGGTAACTAAAATTTTTTTTTTAATATATTCATAATTATAAAATAAAAGTAATATTGCGTTAATATGAAAATACATAAATATTTTTAGTAATAATTAATTTAGAATAAAATTAATATAATTTTTTTTAAAAAAATAATTATCAATTGATAATAATATATACAAACCTTTTGTAAAATATTATATCATATTGAAATATTTTTTAATAAACAAAAAAAACAAATAATTAATATATTAAATCTAAATAATCTGTTATAACCAATTAGTATGAAATGAACCATTTTTATCATATCGTTTATACGTATGAGCACCAAAATAATCCCTCTGAGCTTGAATTAAATTTGCTGATGAAAAAGAAGTACGATATCCATCATAATAAGAAATAGCAGCAGAAAAAGCAGGAACAGAAAGACCTTGTTGAATAGCATAAGATACTACTTCACGTAATGCAGTATGATAATTATTAGCAATCTCCTGAAAATATGAAGAAAACAATAAATTAATTATCGCATTGTCAGACTCATACATTTTGACTATTTTTTTTAAAAAAGATGCTTGAATAATACATCCTCCACGAAAAATTTTAGCAATATTATGATATTTTAAATTCCAATCATATTTATTTGATGCGCAATGCAACTGAGAAAAACCCTGAGCATAAGAAATAATTTTTCCTAAATATAAAGATTTTCGAATTTGTTCAATAAAAAAATCTTTATTCATCGAGATAGAATTAACCTTCGGTCCTTTCAATATTTTAGAAGCTAAAACTCTTTGAGATCTTAAAGAAGATAAATATCTAGAAAAAACTGATGAGGTAATTAATGTTAATGGTTCATTTAATTCTAAAGCATCCAAACAAGTCCATTTTCCAGTTCCTTTATTAGAAGCTTCATCTACAATAATATCTATTAAATCATTTCCATCATTATCTTTTTTAAGAAAAATATTTTTAGTAATTTCAATTAAATAACTACTTAATTCACCTTTATTCCAATTACAAAATACATCAGAAATCTGTTGATTATTTAAAAATAAAAGATTTTTTAATATTGCATAAGTTTCTGAAATTAATTGCATATCTGCATATTCAATCCCATTATGAACCATTTTTACATAATGACCAGCACCATCTGGACCTATATAAGATACACAAGGTTCACTTTCAACATGTGCAGAGATGGATTTTAAAATAGGAGAAATAATATCATATGCTTCCTTTTTCCCTCCAGGCATAATTGACGGTCCTGTTAACGCTCCATATTCTCCACCAGAAATTCCAGATCCAATAAAATTAATATTATAATTTAATAAATCATGATATCTTCTTACAGTATCCTTATAAAAAGAATTTCCGCCATCAATAATAATATCTCCTTTCTTTAAAAAGGGAATTAAATTAGAAATAATTTCATCAGTAGCAGAACCTGCTTGTACCATTAATAAAATACATTTTGGGGAATTCAAAGAATAGACAAAATCTTGGATCGAAAAATATGGAAAAATTGTTTTTTCTTGATTTTCTAGAAAAACATCTTTTGTTCTTTTCGATGTTCGATTAAATAAAGAAACATTATATCCATGATTTGCTATATTTAAAGCTAAATTTCGACCCATAACTGCCATACCTAATACACCAATATCATTTTTTTTCATTAGTATTGATCCCTATTGATTTTAAAGTAACTTTTTAAAAATAAAAATAAATTATTAAAAATAAGATATCAAAAATTTATATAATTCAAAAAATAATTTTAAAAATATCATTTTGATATTCTTTGAATTAAATTTTTAATTACACTTAAAAAATCCAAATCTTTTTGATGTAATAAAACAATCAAATGATAAATTAAATCAGAAGATTCATTAATTATGTCGATTCTATTATTACTTAAAGAAGAAATAACTAACTCCACCGCTTCTTCTCCTAATTTTTGAGCAATTCTTGAAATTCCTGTAGAATGTAAACGAGCAGTATAAGAAAGATTACAATTGCTATTTTTTTTAGCATTAATATTCTTCTCTAAATAAAAAAAATCAGTAAAATATGATCTTTGTCCAATAAAACAACTATTTTCATTTAAATGACACGTTTGATTTATAGGATTAACTAAAATTAATAAACTGTCTTGATCACAATCTAATATAATCTTTACAACATTTAAAAAATTTTTTGATTTTTCTCCTTTTGTCCATAGTCTTTTTTTAGTTCGTGAATAAAAAGTAACTTTTTTTTCCTTTTGTGTAATAGATAATGCTTCTGGATTCATATATCCATGCATCAATACTTCACTAGAAAAAATATTTTGTATAATACATGGAATTAATCCAGATACTTTTTCCCAATCAATACTTGATAGTTTTTCATCATTTAACATCTTCTGATAGTTACTCCCATATTAATTAAAAAGTTTTTTAATTTCTGAATACTAAAAATATTATTATGAAAAACAGAAGCCGCTAAAGCGCCATCCACATTAGATTCCTGAAAAACATTATAAAAATCTTGCATACTGCCCGCACCACCAGAAGCTATTAATGGTATTTTACATACAGATTTAATTTTTTTTAATTGTTTTAAATCATATCCATGTCGCATACCATCATGATTCATCATATTTAATACAATTTCTCCAGCTCCTCTTTTTTGCACTTCTTTTACCCATGAAATAGTATCCCATATAGTCTTTTTAGTAAATTCTGAACGACCTGTGTACTGATAAACGTAATAACATTTGGTAAATTCATCAAACCAAGAATCTATACCAACAACAATACATTGCTGACCAAACTGATCTGCAATACGAGTAATTAAATCAGGATCATTGATTGCCGGAGAATTAATTGATACTTTATCAGCCCCAAAAGATAAAATTTCTTTAACATCTTGAACGCTTTTTATACCACCCGCAACACAAAATGGAATATCGATAACTTCAGCTACCTTGATAATCCAACTTTTATCCACTAAATGATTATCAGACGAAGCACAAATATCATAAAATACTAATTCATCCGCACCTTCAAGAGCATATTTTTCAGCTAATTGAAGAATATTTCCAACAACTCTGTGATTTTTAAATTGTATTCCTTTAACTACTAACCCTTCTTTTACGTCAAGACATGGAATAATTCGTTTTGCCAGCATTGCATTGCCTCTAAAATAGTAAACTTATTTTCTAATAAACCCTTTCCAATAATCACATCATGTATTCCAATTGTTTTTAATTTAGATAAGTCATCTATTGAACTAACACCGCCAGAAGCCTGAAAATTAATATTTTGAAATTGATGAATCATCTCTTGATATAACCGAAAATTTGGTCCTGATAACGTTCCGTCTCGAGAAATATCCGTACATAATACATATTTAATCTGTACAGATAATAATTCTTGCAAAATATCTTCTATTTTTTTTCCTGTATCTTGTTTCCATCCATGAATAAAAACTTTTTTAATATTATTTTTATCGATTTGAATATCTAATGCAACTACAATATATTCGTTGCCATAATATTTAATCCATTTCTTAACTGTCTCAATATTTTGAATAACAGAAGAACCAATAACAACCCTTTTTACCCCTAAGGATAAAAAATAATCTATATCACGTTCATCTCGAATACCACCAGCAACTTGTATGTAATCTGGAAAATAATTTATTATATCTCGAAAAAAACTTTTTTGTTTTAATCGAGGATTACGGGCACCATCTAAATCAACAAGATGTACTGTTTTAACACCTAATAATTGATATTGTTCTAACATATCATGAATATTATAATCATAATATTTAATCAAATTATAATCCCCTTGATATAACCTTACTATTTTATTTTGTATAATATCTAACGCTGGAATAATCATTTATGTTACATCTCTAAAAAATTTAATAATAAACGAGAACCAACTTTACCAGATTTTTCTGGATGAAACTGTACACCAAAAAAATTATTTTTTTGAATAACTGAAGTAAAATAAGCTCCATAATAAGTTTGAGAAGAACTATATTTATTAATTTTAAATGCATAACTATGAATAAAATAAAACCATGAACCTTCTTTAATACCATGAAATAATGGATTTCTTACATAATAAAAAACTTGATTCCAACCTGTATGTGGTAATGGTAAATTATTAGTATCCAATAATACAACAGGTTCATCAATAATATTTAACATGTTAATCCCGCGAGATTCCTCACTGAACGAAGAAAATATCTGCATTCCTAAACATATCCCTAATATAGGAAAAGTTAAATTTTTAATAAGTGAAACTAATTTTTTTTTAATTAATCGATTCATAATTGACGAAGCACTTCCAACTCCAGGTAAAAACATTTTTTTAGCAGAAGAAATAATTTTGGGATTATCTGTAATGATAGGATAATATCCTAATTTCTCAATCGCTAATCTCATTGAAGCAAGATTAGCACAACCTGTATCTAATATTACTATAGACATAACTATAAAATCCCTTTTGAAGAAGGTAATTGATTTCCTTCAATAACAATTGCCTGTCTTAAAGATCTACCAAATGCTTTAAATAAACTTTCTATTTGATGATGATCATCATTTCCAGTACTCACTAAATGAATTGTACTTTTCATAGAAACTGATAAAGACCTAAAAAAATGTTCTACCATACACGTACTAAAATCATTAACATATTGATGACCAAAATTACCTAAAAATTTTAAATAAGGCCTGCCAGATAAATCTAATAAACAATAAGAAGAACTTTCATCCATAGGAACATAAAAACCAAATCTTCCAATTCCATGCTTATTTCTTAAAGATTTTAAAATAGATTTACCTAAAACGATACCAGTATCTTCTATTATATGATGATCATTAATATCAAAATCACCATCTACATTAATATGCATAGTAATATTAGCATGTACAGCAATTTGATCTAACATATGATCAAAAAATTTTATACCAGTATGAATAATGCTATTCTGAGAACGATCTAACCATAATTTAATTACAACTCGAGTTTCTTTTGTAATACGACAAATCTCAGAAGATCTATCTTGACTAGATAGAATATTTTGAATATGAAGCCAATTCATAGTTTTTTGATTATACAAAATACCATTAATATCAATATTTTTTGCAAATTCTAAATCCGTTAATCGATCTCCGATCACATAACTATTTTTTTTATCTAAAAGATTATTAGAAATCCAATATTGGACTAAACCGGTTTTAGGTTTTCGGCAATCACAATTGTCACTAACAAAATGAGGACAAACTAAAATATCATGAAAATAAACTCCTTGCGAAAAAAATGTATCTAACATAAATTTATGCGGAAGAATAAATGAATCATAAGAAAAACCTCTTGTATACAAACCGTCTTGATTAGTTACCATAACTAATTTAAAATTTCGTTGAATCAAATCTTTTAAAACAGAAATTACATGAGGCTCAAAAACTAACTTTTCTAAAGAATCTATTTGAAAATTATCCATGGGTTCATGTATCAATGTTCCATCTCTATCAATAAATAATGTTTTTTCCTGCATATATAAACCTTATAAAAAAATATTTAATAAAAATATTATTTAATATTTTTTAGTGAATGAATGATGTTTAAACATTCCATAGTAGTTCCAACCGATATTCTAATATATCCTTTAGAACTAAATTCATGATCTTGATTACGAACTATAATTCCTTGTTTCCATAAAATTTGAAATACATTTTTCGAAGAAATAGTTTTAATTAATATATAATTAGTTACACTATTAAATATTTTTTCAATAATTGAAATTTTTCTTAAATTCTGTAATAACCATATTTTATTACGATTTAATTTTAAAATTCTATCTTTCATGATATTAATATGAAAATTACTTAACGCTTGAATCGCAATATCTATTACAGGAGATGGTAAGGGATATGGGGCAATTACTTTTTTTAATAAATTAATAGTCTGTTTATTCGCTAATGTAAAACCACATCTGATACCAGCTAAACCAAAAGATTTCGATAAAGTTCTTAATATAACTAAATGAGAATAAAAATTTAATAAATATACTAAACTATAAGAATAACAAAATTCAATATATGCTTCATCAATAATAACTAATGCTTTTTTATATGTAACATTTAGAATATTAATAATATTAGAAAAACTTAAAAATTCACCAGTGGGATTATTTGGTCGACAAATATAAATTAATTTCACATCATCAAGAGCATTCATGAAATTAGATAGACTAAAACCATGATCAAAATTTAAAAAAATAGATTTATTTTTAATATTATATATTTCAGAAATTTTGGAATACATAGAATACGTAGGGGGAAAAGTAATAATACAATCTTTTTTAGGGGTACAAAATACTTTCATTAATAATTCAATAGCTTCATCAGAACCTCTACTAATCAAAATGTTTTGAATAGAAACAGAAGAATAATTAGCATATTTTAAAAGTAAATCTTTTGACTGACATTCAGGATATCTATTAAACATTGAATTATTTAAATTAAATGGAATTGGTATAGGAAATTCATTAGCATTTAAAAAAATGCTCCCAACCCCACCAATCATTCTAGCCGATTTATATGGCTTTAATGATCGAATATGTTTACATGCAATTTTTTTTATATAATTATTCATTTTTATTCCTGATAGAATCAATTCGTAATTGAATAGCATTATTATGCGCATCCATTTTTTCAGATAAAGATAGAGACTTAACAATATGAGACAAATTTTTTAAACCTAAATAAGTTAATTCTTGTATATTTATCCTTTTTTGAAAATCCATCAATCCTAATCCAGAGGAATAAGTTGCACTCCCATAGGTTGGTAAAACATGATTTGTTCCAGAAGAATAATCGCCTACAGATTCTGGAGACCAAGGTCCTAAAAAAATTGAACCAGCATTAGTAATACTTTTTAATAAATTTCTTGGTTTCTTGATATGAATAATTAAATGCTCTGGCGCATACATGTTAGATATTTTTGCGCATTGTAGCAAATTTTTAGTCAAAATAAATTTACTATGTTTTAATGACTCAATAATAATCTGAGATCGAGATAAATATAATATTTGTTTATTAATTTCTAATATGACATGTTTTATTATATTTATACTAGTAGTTAATAATATAACCTGAGAATCTATACCATGTTCAGCTTGCGATAATAAATCCGATGCAATAAAAGAAGCATTCGATTGATCATCAGCAATTATAAGTAATTCTGAAGGACCAGCAGCCATATCAATAGAAAAATTTGGTAACAATTGATTTAATTGTGATTTTGCTTCTGTTACATATGCATTTCCTGGACCAAATACTTTATCAACCTTGGGAATAGTATTTGTTCCAAACGCAAAAGATGCAATTGCCTGAGCTCCACCTACCTCAAAAATATTATTCAATCCGCATATTTTAGCAATATACAGAATTTCATTAATGATTGGTGGAGGAGAGCATAATAAAATATTTTTACAACCAGCAATTTGAGCAGGTATTGCTAGCATTAAAACAGTCGACAATAATGGAGCAGTACCGCCAGGTACGTACAATCCTACTGATTCAATGGGTGAAGTAATTTGTTGACAACGAACACCATTTGAAGTTTCTACATCAATTGTTTGATTAATTTGCTGTTTATGAAAAAAATGAATATTTTTAAAAGAAGTTAAAATAGCGTTTTTAAATTCTGAACTAACTTGATATTCAGATTGATTAATTCTATCTTGAGGTACTTTAAAATGATTTAATGAAATATTATCAAACTTAGTGGTATATTTTTTAAGTGCAATATCTCCAAAATTACGAACGTTAAAAATAATTTTTTCTACCTCTTTTTTTAATCTGTTCATTCTTGAGATACCAGGCCTAGATAAAATATTTTTTTTTTGAAAATCATTTAAAATATTCCAATGAATTACCTCACAATTAAAAATCATATATTTACTCCATCATTTTTTCAATAGGTAAAACTAAAATAGAACTTGCACCTAAAGCTTTTAATTTTTCCATAGTTTCCCAGAAAACTGTTTCACTACTTACCATATGCAAAGCTACTTTATCTGTCTCTCCCGCTAAATTAGATATAGTAGGATATTCTGCTCCATGTAATAAAGACATTACTTCATTTAATTTTGATGATGGGGCATGTAACATAATATATTTAGATTCTCTAGCCTTTATTACCCCCTGAATTCTTGTGATCAATTTGCTAATTAATATATTTTTTTCAATAGAATAGTTTCCCGTACGAGATATTAAACAAGCTTTTGAAGAATAAATAACCTCAATTTCTCGTAAACCATTTGCCTCCAAAGCAGCACCTGTAGATACTAAATCACAAATTGCATCTGCTAAACCTGCTCTTGGGGCAACTTCAACCGAACCATTTAATATAAAAAAATTAAATTTAATTCCCTTCTTAAAAAGATATTTTTTTAATAAATAAGGATACGAAGTAGCAATACGAGAATTATTTAAGGAATTTATATCAAAATATGATTTATTTCTTGGAATAGCTAAAGATAATCTACACATACCAAAATCTAAACGTTTTATAACCTTATAACTAAATTCCTGAAAATTTGCCTGTCGCTTTAAGGATTCCTCTTTAACGACATTTTCTCCAACAATACCTAAATCTACTACTTTATCCATAACTAATCCAGGGATATCATCATCTCGAACTCGAACAACGTCAATAGGCATATTCTCAGAAAAAGAAATTAATTGTTTACGTTTCAAATTAATTTTAACTCCACATCGAAATAATAATTCCCTAGAATCTTTACTTAAACGACCTGATTTTTGCATCGCAATACATAATCGATTTGAACTTAACATAAAACTACCTTATAAGAATAAAATATTATTAAAAATCAACATTTATTAAATTGACATATATAATTATTATAATTATATATCATGGAAATAATAATAATGATAATATATATAACTATAATTTATCACCTGTTCTTTTGGATCAATACTAACAAAGCTGCACTACTACCAAAATTTTTAGAAGCTTGATGAAAAGCTAAAATATCTGGATGTTTAGATAACCATATAGGAATAGTATATTTTAAAATGTTCTTACCATGTCCATGAATAATTAAAAAACAAAAAAAATTTTCTTTACAACATAAGTAAATTATTTTACCTAATTCTTTTTTGGCTTCATATTGATTTAAACCATGTAAATCAATACAAATATCTGGAATATATCCTCCCGATTTTAATTTATTTAACTCTGATTTAAATAACACTGTCCTAACATATGAAATAGGATTATTTAAAAAATAATGATTAGAAGAATTTTTATTAAAAAAGTAGCTATGAGATTCTTGTTCTTCAATTTCTTTTCTTAAAGAAACATTCTTATTACTTTTTTTCTTAGAAATATGAAAAACAGTATCTTGTTTAATTTTACGAACTCCGGTGAGATATTTATAAAAAAAAGAAATATCTTCAGAAAAAAAATCAGAATTTTTATTCATAAAAATTTATGCCAAATTAAAATTAATTTTTAAATCTTTTAAATAATATAATTATAATAAAGTATTTTCTTAAATAAAAAAAATATTTTAATATATTAATTTAAAATATAATATATATTATGTATTTAAATAAGAATATATATATTATATTCAACATAATAATTTAAAAGATAAATAAAATACATTAAAATTTTATTATAATAAAAATATTTTTAAGGATACAGAATGGCTGGAAATACAATTGGTAAACTATTCCGCGTTCATACATTCGGGGAATCACACGGATTAGCACTAGGATGCATAGTAGATGGAATGCCACCAGGGATTAAAATATCGAAACAAGATTTGCAAAAAGAATTAGATAGAAGAAAACCAGGTCAATCAAGATATACTACACCACGACGTGAAGAAGATAAAATTAATATTCTTTCTGGAACATTTGAAGGAATAACGACAGGAACAAGTATTGGTTTAACGATTACAAATAACGATCAAAGATCAAAAGATTATAATGATATTAAAAATAAATTTCGACCAGGTCATGCAGATTATACATATAGTATAAAATACGGAATTAGAGACTATCGAGGAGGAGGAAGATCATCCGCCCGAGAAACAACAATGAGAGTTGCAGCTGGAGCAATTGCAAAAAAATATTTAAAAGAAATTTATAATATTCAAATTCGGGGGTATCTATCAGAAATAGGATCTACTGTATGCAAATTCCGATCTTGGAATGATGTTAATAATAATCCTTTTTTCTGTCCAAATGAACAGAATCTCGAAAACATTAAAAATATTATTAAAAATCTTAAAAAAAACGGAAATTCCATTGGTTCCGCAGTAACCATAATTGCCGAAAATGTCCCAATAGGATTAGGAGAACCTGTATTTGATCGATTAGATGCAGATTTAGCACATGCATTAATGAGTATTAATGCTGTTAAAGGAGTAGAAATCGGAGATGGGTTTTCTGTAATCCAACAATTTGGAAGTAACAGTAGAGATGAAATCACCCCAAATGGATTTACAAGTAATCACGCTGGTGGAATATTAGGAGGAATTAGTAATGGAGAACAAATTATTACTAAAATTGCAATTAAACCAACATCAAGCATTAATATACCAATTAATACAATAACAAAAGACGGAAAGGCAACTAATATCCAAGTAAAAGGAAGGCATGATCCATGTTTGGGAATTCGTGCAGTACCAATTGCAGAAGCAATGGTAGCAATAGTAATAATGGATCATATATTAAGATTTAAAGCACAATGCGGAAAATAAATATTTTAAAAAATAAATCAATATTTGTGAGAAAAAAATGCTTAAAGGCAGTATCGTTGCAATAATTACACCTATGGATGAAAAAGGAAAGATTTGCAAAACCAGCTTAAAAAACCTTATACAATACCATATTAAAAATAAAACAAAAGGTATAGTAGCTGTTGGAACAACAGGAGAATCATCCACTTTAAATCAAGAAGAACATGTTCATACCGTATTATTAATGTTAGAATTTTCGGAAGGGAAAATTCCAATCATCGCTGGAACAGGTGCAAATTCTACCTCAGAAGCTATTATTTTAACAAATAAATTCGAAAAATCAGGAATTCTAGGTTGTTTAACAGTAGTTCCTTATTATAATAAACCCACACAAAAGGGACTATACGAACATTTTAAATTAATTTCAGAAAATACAGATATACCTCAAATTTTATATAATGTACCCAGCAGAACGGGCTGTGATATGTTACCTAAAACAGTAATTAAATTATCTAAATTAAATAATATTATAGGTATTAAAGAAGCTACTGGAGATTTATCTAGAATAAATACAATTAAAAAAAACGTTAATAAAAACTTTTTGCTTATTAGTGGAGATGATAACACTGCATTAGATTTTATACAACTAGGAGGTAACGGAGTAATATCCGTAACAGCTAACATTGCCGCCAAACAAATGTCCAAAATGTGTAATTTAGCATTAAAAAATGATTTTATCAATGCACGAATTATCAACAATAAACTCCAATCAATACATGAAGCACTATTTATAGAATCAAATCCAATACCAATTAAGTGGGCTGCTTGGAAATTAGGTATGATTAAATATCATACATTAAGATTACCATTAACACCCTTATCGTTTAATTCTCAAAACATCTTAAAAAAAGCTTTAAAACAATCAAATATTAAAAACCACTTTAAAAATATATAAAAAATTATATCTCAATTAAAATATTTACAATCAATTTAAAAAATTTTTATATTTTAAAGTAATATATAAGAAAAACAGAGTATCAAAAACAGATACTCTGAAAAATATATAAATATATCTCATATGACATATTATATAATTCAAATAATAGAGATATGATGCAATTATACTAATATTTTTTTCATAATATTTTCATATATCAAACTTAAACACTTTAAATCTGTAATTTTAACATGTTCATTAATCTGATGAATAGTATTATTTATTAAACCTAATTCAATTAATTCAGAACATATTCTGGAAAGAAATCGACCATCGGAAGTTCCTCCTGTTGTGGAAAAGGTTGTATCAATATTAGAAATTTTTTTTACAGAATGCATAACAATATCTGCTAAGTTATGAGATATATTCAAAAACGGCTCTCCTGATAATCTCCATAAAATTTTATACTTCAAATTATGCTTTGATAATAAATATAAAACATGGTTCTTGATATTATGTAAAGAAATATCTGAACCAAATCTAAAATTAAAACTAACCCTTAATTCTCCTGGAATGATATTATCACTACCTGTTCCAGAAGAAATATTGGAAATTTGTAATTTAGTAGGAGAAAAATCCTTATTTCCATGACTCCATTGAAAAGAAGTTAACTCGTTTAAAAAAGATAAAGAATTATGTATTGGATTATCTGCATTTTCAGGATAAGCAATATGACCTTGCGAACCATAAATAAATAAATCTACATTTAATGATCCTCGACGTCCAATTTTAACCATATCTCCAATAATGTTAGTACTGGAAGGCTCACCTAAAATACAATAATCAATTTTTTCTTGAATAGATTCTAAATAATTTACAAGCTTTACCGTACCATCTACAGCAGTAGACTCTTCGTCAGATGTAATTAAAAAAGACAACCTTCCATTATAATTCGGAAAAGAATAAATAAATCTTTCAGCTGCTATAATCATAGCTGCTAATGCCCCTTTCATATCAGAAGCACCTCTACCAAATAAACATCCATGACGAATAGTAGGAATAAACGGAGGAGAATGCCAAAAATTGACATTTCCTGCAGGAACAACATCAGTATGTCCTGCAAAAGATAATGTCACCCCCTCTCCACGATAAGACCATAAATTATTTGTATTATTATAATTTAAATATACTGACTTAAAACCCATATAAGATAATCGATCTGAAATAATTTTTTGACAACCTAAATCTGATGGACTAATAGATGGAATAGAAATTAATTCTTTTGCTAAATTAACAATAGGACAATCCATTTTTGAATACTCTTCTGATAATATATATATTTTTAAATAAAAATATAATTAAAAATAATATATTATATCATAATCAATAAATTTATTTTTTTAATAATTTTATTGACTGCTCTACGATATTATCTACAGTAAATCCAAATGTTTTAAATAATTCATGAGCAGGAGCAGACTCCCCAAAAGTATCCATTCCAATGCAAATTCCATTTAACCCAATATATTTATACCAAGAATCTGATATTCCGGCTTCTATAATAATTCTATTCAATACATATTTTGGAAGAATCGATTCTTTATAATTTTGATCTTGGGTTTCAAATAAATCAATAGAAGGCATGGATATTACACGAGAATGATATCCTAATTGATATAATCGTTTTGCAGATAAAATAGCTAAACTTAGTTCCGATCCAGTAGATATAAAAATAATATCAATATTTTTTCCATAATCTTTTAATATATATCCACCACGATTAATATCTTTAATTTGCTGCTTTGTCCTTGAAAATTGTTTTAAATTTTGTCGAGATAACACTAAAGCAGTTGGACCTTGATACCTTTCAATAGCATTTTTCCAAGCAATAATAGTTTCTACAGAATCACTAGGTCTCCAAACACTCATATTAGGTATAGAACGTAAATGAAATAAATGTTCTATTGGTTGATGAGTTGGACCATCTTCACCTAAACCAATAGAATCATGAGTATACAATAAAATTTGCCGAGTACCCATTAAAGATGCCATTCGAATTGCATTCTTTGCGTAATCTGAAAATACTAAAAAAGTAGCAGTATATGGAATAAATCCACCATGATGCGCAATACCATTAGCTATTGCAGTCATACCAAATTCTCGTACACCATAATGTATATAATTTCCAGAATAATCTTTTTTAATAGAAACAGAACCAGACCAAGTGGTTAAATTACTCGGCGTTAAATCTGCAGATCCTCCAATTAATTCAGGTAATAATTTACCAAATAATTCTAATGCACCTTGAGATGATTGTCGAGTAGCAATATTAATAGGATGATTATTAATTTTTTCAAGATATCTAAAAATATTTTTTTCCCAATTTTCAGGTAATAAACCAGACATACGACGAACATATTCATCTGATAAATCTGGATAATCAATTTTATATTCTGCAAATAATTCGTCCCATTGAGTTTCTGCTTTCAAACCGTCCGTTTTAGCATTCCAAGCATGATAAATTTCATCAGGAATATAAAAAGGGGGATATTTCCAATTTAATTCTTTTCGGGATAAATCCACCTCCTCTTCTCCTAAAGGAGCACCATGAACATCCGCTTGTCCAGATTTATTGGGAGAACCAAAACCAATCGTAGTATCACAGATAATGATAGAAGGTTTATCAATAACTTGTTTTGCTATTTGAATAGATCTAAAAATTTCATCAGAATTATGACCATTAATTCCAGAAACAACATGCCAGTTATATGCTTCAAATCTTTTTTCAGTGTTATCATTAAACCAATCTTTTGTATTTCCATCAATTGAAATATGATTATTATCATAAAATAAAATCAATTTTCCTAATCCTAAAACACCAGCTAAAGAACAAGCTTCATGCGAAATTCCTTCCATAAGGCATCCGTCTCCAGCAAAAACCCAGGTATAATGATCAACAATATTATATTTTTTACGATTAAACTGCATGCTAAGAATTTTTTCTGCAATAGCCATACCTACCGCAGAAGCTAAACCCTGACCTAAAGGTCCAGTAGTAACTTCAATACCAGGAGTATGCCCAAATTCAGGATGTCCAGGAGTTTTAGAATATAACTGCCTAAAATCTTTTAAATCATCAATTGAAAGATCATAACCAGTTAAATGTAATAAACTATATAATAACATAGAAGCATGACCATTAGATAATACAAAACGATCTCTATTATCCCAATACGGATTGCTAGGATTATGCTTTAAAAAACTTCTCCATAATACCTCCGCGATATCAGCCATACCCATTGGCGCACCAGGATGTCCAGAATTTGATTTTTGAATAGCATCAATGCTTAATATACGAAGCGCATTAGATAATTCTTTTCGTGAATACATATTAATTATCCTTTCATTATCATAAATAAAGTAAAATATAAAAAATTTTATTACATCATTGAATATAAAATTTTCTCTAACTTTTCTTGATCTTGACTAAACTGATATATTCCATAAGATAATTTTTCAACAGCCATTAAATCTGAATTATGTTCCCAACGAAAATCAGATTCATTTAAGGGAATAGGTTGTTCATAAAATATTGTTGGTAAAGATAATTTTTTTTTAATGATTCCTTGATATTTATTTAATTCATTCAATAAATTAGGAGAAATAGTTAAATAATCACATCCCACAAGAGATAGTATTTGATTAATATTTCTAAAACTAGCGCCCATAATAATAGTTTTATAATTATGCTTTTTATAATATTTATATATCCTTTTTACAGATAAGACACCCGGATCATTCATATTATTCTTAGATTTTAAAAGATTTCTTTCGGAATACCAATCATAAATTCTACCTACAAAAGGAGAAATTAAAAATACACCAGCTTCGGCACATGCTCTCGCTTGAGCAAATGAAAATAATAAGGTTAAGTTACAATTAATATTCTCTTTTTTTAATTCTTCAGCGGCCCGAATACACTCCCAAGTAGCAGCTAATTTAATTAAAATTTTTGATCTATCAATACCCTCTTCTTCATACATAGAAATAATTTTTTTTGCTCGAGTAATGCATAAATCTTTATGAAAAGATAATCTACAATCAATTTCACTAGAAATTTTACCAGATATATATTTTAAAATTTCTTTTCCAATATTTACCAATATCTTATCAGTAGCATTAATAATTTGAGTATTAGTATTTCCTCCAATTTTTTTAGCATATAAAATAGCATTAATAACTAAATTTTGATAGATTGGTAAATCTATAATTTTTAAAATTAGAGAAGGATTAGTAGTGACATCCTCTGGTTGATATTTAATAATCTCATTAAGATCACCACTGTCAACCACAATCTTTGTAAATTTTTTCAATGCTAACAATTGATTCATTTAATCTATCCTATAAATAAAACAAATGAAAATATTATTTATTTAATATTTAAAACTAAAACATTTAAAATATCAAATATATTTTTTAATTACAATGGATACATTTACACCACCAAAACCAAATGTATTAGACATTCCTACTGAAAATCTAAAATTATTCTTCGAGATTAAAATATTCATATTTTTTGAAAATGAATCTAAATTATCAATATTGACACTAGGAACAATAAAATTATTATTCATCATTAATAACATATAAATTATTTCATGTACACCAGAAGCTCCTAAAGAATGACCAGTAATCGATTTTGTAGAAGAAATATATGGCTTATTCTTTTTAAACACTTCTTGAATAGCTTCTAATTCAATTATATCACCAATCTTAGTAGAAGTAGCATGAGTATTAATATATTCTATAGAAGAACAACTAACATCCAACATTGCCATATCCATCACTCGAATATATGCTGATTTTGATGGTAAATACATATGATCTCCGCTGGAATTCATACCAATACCAATAATTTCAGCATAAATTCGAGCATTTCGGAGTAGCGCATGTGATAACTCCTCAAGGACCAAAATACCTGATCCTCCAGAAACAACAAAACCATCCCTATTAATGTCATACGCTCGAGAAGCATGTTCGGGAACATGATTATAATTTACCGATAAAGCGTTCATTATATCAAATCCAAACACTGATTCACAATCTAATGCTTCGGATCCGCCCGCAAAAACAAGATCTTGTTTTCCAAAACGAATTAATTCAACTGCATGTCCAATACAACTAGCTGAAGTAGCACAGGCGGAACTAATAGAATAACTAATACCATAAATATTATAAGCAGTTGACAAACAAGCAGATATATTAGAATGCATAGTTTGTATAGAGAAATATGGATGAAATATTTTTTTATAGTTTGATATAGAGAATTTTTTAATATCATACAATATTTTATTAATAAAAAAATTCCCAGAACCTACAACCAATCCTATTCTAGGATTTTTTTTATAAATATTATTTTTTAAATTAGCATCTCTAATTGCCTGTTGCATTGATAAATAAGCATAATATGATGCATCATTCATAAATCGAAATAAATCTCTTTTAATATAATTTTGTTTTGGTAATTTAATTTCCCCCCATACATTACTTTTCATACCAAAATCTTTCATTTCGGGAGAAAAAACAATTCCAGATTTTTGTTTCTCTAAAGAAGATAAAACATCTACCTTGTTATTTCCAATACTAGAAATAATACCCATTCCAGTAATTACAACACGTTTCACTAAAAAATCCTAACAATTTTAGTTATAAATTAATTATAAATGTTATACGAAAATGAAAATTTAATAAATAATATATTTATGATTAATTTAATAATTTAGAATAAATATACTTTAACCAAATTAATATATTTCGATATCAATAATTTTAAATAAATCATTAAAATATTAAAAAAATTATATAAAACAATGTTAATAAAATATAATTATGGTATATAAAATTTCAAACTAAAAAATTAAAAATATAAATATATGAATCAAAAATATAATGGAACATTATATGTTATCGCAACACCAATTGGAAATTTACAAGATATTAGTATAAGAGCGATTAATACTTTACAAAAAGTAGACCTAATTGCGGCAGAAAATATTCAACATACAAAGAATCTTTTAAGAAATTTTAAAATTAATAAAAAAATAATTTCATTACATATACACAATGAAAATCAAAAAATACCTCAATTAATTGAAATATTAAAAAAAAAAAAAATAGCCTTAGTTTCAAACGCTGGTACTCCTACTATAAACGATCCTGGATATCAATTAGTAAAAATGTGTCATAAAAATCATATTATTATCCACCCCATACCAGGACCATGTGCAGCAATCTCTGCATTAAGCGCATCAGGAATATCAAATAAAAAATTTTGTTATGAAGGATTTATACCTAAAAAAAAAACTGAACGAATAAATTTTTTAAAAAAAATTTCTAAAAAATCAAAAACAACAATATTATACGAATCATGTCATAGAATTTTAAAAACCATGCAAGATATTGATTTAATCATAGGAAATAAAAAAAATATAGTTATCGCCAAAGAAATAACTAAAAAATGGGAGAAAATAAAATATGGAAAACCAATTGAAATATTATCATGGTTAAAAAATGATAAATATGGAGAAAAAGGAGAAATAGTAATTATTATTGAAGGAGAAAAAAAAAAAAAAAAAATATTTTCTTCAAAAATTTTCAATACATTTCTAATATTAAAACAGGAATTATCAACAAAAACCTCAATTAAACTGACTGCATCAATATATAAAATAAATAAAAATGATTTATATAAATTTATTATAAAAAATATGACAAATAACTAAAAATATATTATAATTAAAACAGTTGACCAGACAGTCGCTGATTAAAAAAATAAATGATTAATCAGAGGAAAGTCCGGGCTCCATAGAGCATGGTGCCAGGTAACACCTGGGAAGTATAATACTTACGACAAGTGCAACAGAAAAAAAACCGCTGAAATATGATGATTTCACATAATTAAGCAAGGGTGAAAAGGCGTGTTAAGAGCACACCGCATATTTAGTAATAAGTATGGCAATGTAAACTCCACCTGGAGAAAGGTCAAACAAGATTAATGTATGACTCGTACGCATAATCTGGGTAGACCGCTTGAACCATAAAGAAATTTTTGGTCTAGATAAATGACTGTCTAAAACAGAACCCGGCTTATTGGTCAACTTCAAATAAAATTTATAAATTTTATATACCTGAAATTTGCATTTCAGACAATAATATCGAACCGCAGTGAATAGATGTTCTATCTTCAAAATCATTACTAATATCCAAAATGTTCTTCCACATATCTTTTAAATTTCCAGAAATAGTAATTTCATGTACTGGAAAAATTATTTCTCCCTTTTCCACCCAATATCCAAAAACTCCTATAGAATAATTACCAGTAACGATATTTACACCCTCCCCCAAAAATTCAGTAACTATTAGTCCAGAGAACATTTTTCTTAATAAATTTTTAAAACTAATATTTGAAGACCCCGATACAAACCAATTATAAATTCCACCAGCATGACCAGTAGTAACAAGATTATTCTTTTTTGCATAATAATTATTTAACAACCAAGTATTTAAAATACCTTTCTTGACAATAATCCTTGTTTGAGTCATCACTCCTTCAGAATCAAAAGGTTTAGAAAATAAACCTTTATCTATATGAGGATTTTCTGTAATACTTAACCAATCTGGAAAAATCTTTTTGTATAAAGAATGTAATAAACAAGTAGATTTTCTATAAACATTAATTCCGCTAATTGCAGAAACAAAATATGAAAAAAAATCATCTGTAATTTCAGACGATATAATTACTGGAGATTTAATTGTTTTTATTTTTCGAGAATATAAACGAGAGATTGATTTCTTAGAAGCATCATGAGCTATCCATTTGCAATCTTTTAAATCACATAATTCGCGCGAAAGAGTATAAGAAAAAGCACGCTCCATTCCTGTACTTGCTCGAGAAATAACTGTATTAGAAATTGAATGTAAGGTTGTTTCATACCCCTGTAACATTCCATAACTGTTACCTAAAACATAACTATTCATATAACTTGAAAAATTTATATTTTCAATATTTAAAATTTTGGAATCATAATCCCGTGAATATTTTTCGATTAAATTAGAACGTTTTATTGCTTCTAAAATATTAAAATTCGAGGGATAAAATAATTTAATTTTAACACTTTTAAAAGATAATAAATTAGGATCCGGTAAACCAGAAAAATAATCTTCAGAAGTATGTTTCATAATATCTAAGGCAGCATTTACTGTTTTTTGAATACCTTGTATACTTAAATCAGTTGAAAAAGAAACACCTTTTTTAAAATTTTTATATACAGTAATACAAATCAAATTATCATTCCGAAACTCTACATTTTCTACTTTATAATTTCTAGTATTTAAACTAATACCGAGAGTTTTTTTAATAACTACTTCAGAACTATGAGTATCTTTTTTTAAAATACTCAAAATATATAAAATTAGTTCTTTAAAATCACTTTGATTATTCCATAATTTATTAAGATCATATTGCATAAAATTCCCTTAAAAGATTATTATAGTATTTAATTAAAGTTTATGATATTATGAAAATAATTTATTTATATATTCAATAAAGTAAAAAATACTATGAATCTTAAAAATATTATATCAGGGATAAATATCCCAAATGATATATATGTTATTATTGAAATTCCTCTACATTCTCACTCAGTAAAATATGAAATTGATAAAAAATCAGAAATATTATTTGTAGATAGATTTATACTTACTCCAATGCTATATCCTTGTAATTATGGATATATTAATCAAACAATTTCTAAAGATGGAGATCCATTAGATGTACTTATTCCTATACCATACCGGTTAGAACCAAAATGCGTCATTCAATGTAAACCTATTGGAATATTAAAAATGGTAGATGAATCGGGAGAAGATGCAAAAATTATTGCTATTCCCAATGAACAAATCTATCCAGAATCTAAAAATATTTTAGATATTCAAGATTTATCCAATCACATTAAAAATCAAATAGTTCATTTTTTTAAACATTATAAAGATCTAGAAAAAAATAAATGGGTAAAAATTATAGGATTTGAAGATTCTAAATCCGCAAAAAAAGAAATTAATTTATCAATTAATCGATTTAAAAAAAAATAAAAATAAACGAATATCTAATATTATAAAAAAATACTACATATCATAATATATTTATTTAAAGAGATCAAAAATGAGCAAAAAATGTCAAGTAACTAATAAAAAACCTATGTTTGGAAATAACCGGTCACACGCAATGAATGCAACAAAAAAAAAATTTTTACCTAATTTACAATATCACAGATTTTGGGTACCTAAAGAAAAAAAATTTATTAAATTAAAAATTTCAGCAAAAGGAATCAGAATAATTGATAAAAAAGGTATTGAAGAAACTATAAAAAATCTGAATAAAATAGGAAAAAAACATGGCAAAAAGTAAAAGAGAAAATATCAAACTTATTTCTTCATCTGGTACTAAACATTTTTACACTACCACTAAAAATAAAAAATCTAAATCAGAAAAAATAGAATTAAAAAAATATGACCCAATTAAACGAAAACATGTCTTATACAAAGAAACTAAAATTAAATAAAATACATCAAAGATTTTAATATATTAAAAGAATAAAAAATTATTTAAAATCTATTCTAAAAATCTTATAAAAATAATATATTAAAATCATCTTGGAGCTAAGCGGATTCGAACCACTAACCTTTTGCATGCCATGCAAAAATTCTACCTAATTGAACTATAGCCCCTATAAATACATCATAAAATTAAAGAAATATTTATAATATAATAAATGTAATAAAATAAACTAATCCTGAATAAGAAACAACATATTTTTAATTCTAACTAAAGAAGATGATTGACCAATAATTTCCATCACTTTACTTATACTAGGTGAAACACTTGAACCAGTAATTGATATACGTAATAATACATATATATCTTTTAAAGAAAATTTATATTTTAACGATATTTCGTCAACTAATAACATAATATGTTTAGCATTCCAAATAGAAAAATACGATAATTTGTTATATATAATACTTAAGAGATTATAGAAATGTATTGACGAATATTTTCTTAATAAATTAGTATTTATATCAAAAAAATCACTAAAAAAATATTTGGATTGCAATGCCATTTGTTTTAAAGTATTACACCGATCTCGTAAAATACTAATTATCAAAAATAAATCTGGACCATTTTCAAAAGAGATATTTAATGCATGTAAACATTTCTTAAAATTATCAATCAAATTAGAATCAATTGGTAAATGGTTCAAATAATAATGATTAAACCATAAAAGTTTTTTTTTATTTAAAGTACTAGAAGACTTACTAATTCCTTTTAAAGAAAAAAATTGCTTCATTTCTTCAAGACTAAAAATTTCTTGATCATTATGAGACCATCCTAATTTTAATAAGTAATTTAAAACTGCTTCTTTAAGAATTCCTTCTTTTTTATAATCTAAGAGACTTTCAGAATTCTTTCGTTTAGATAAATTAGTTTTATCATGATTGATTATCATGGAAACATGAGCATAAATTGGAATATTAGCATTTAAAGATTTTAAAATATTAATTTGTCTAGGAGTATTATTAATATGATCCTCTCCTCTAATAACATGAGTAATTTGCATATCTAAATCATCCATAACTACACAAAAATTATAAGTTGGAATACCATTTCGACGTTGAATAATTAAATCATCCAATTCATGATTATTAAAAATAATTCTTCCTCGAATTTGATCATCAAAAATTACTTGCCCATCTAAAGGATTTTTAAATCGAATAACATAAGATTCATTATTACGATTATTAAAAAAAATCTCTCTGCATTTTCTATCATAACGAGGTTTTTTTCCATTTAATATTTGATTTCTTCGAATCATATTTAGTCTATCAATAGAACAATAACATTTATAAGCAAGATTTGATTCCAACATATAATGAATAACTTTTTTATAAAATCTTAATCTCGTACTTTGTAAGTATGGTCCTTCATCCCAAGTAATACCTAACCATTTTAAAGTACTTAAAATATTTTTTATATATACTGTATTTGATCGACTAATATCAGTATCTTCAATACGTAACACAAAAGATCCATTAAAACGCTTTGCAAACAACCATGAATACAAAGCGGTCCTCATACTTCCAAGGTGTAAAAAACCCGTAGAACTAGGCGCAAATCGAGTTTTAATTTTCATATATAAATATTCTTGTAAAAATTATCAAATTTTCAAATGAGTTTTAATAATTTTGTAAATTAAATAAAAAAAAATCAATATTTTCAATTAAAAAGATTGACTAGTTTTTATTTGCCCTTTAAAATATATTATAATTTGTTATTTTACGGGTGATTAGCTCAGTTGGTAGAGCGCCTCCTTTACACGGAGGAAGTCGGCGGTTCGAACCCGTCATTACCCATAAAAATTTCGGGTCGTTAGCTCAGTTGGTAGAGCAGTTGACTTTTAATCAATTGGTCGCAGGTTCAAATCCTGCACGACCCAAAAAAAAAAAATTATTTTATTAAATCATCTATCTCGTTTTCCTTAATAATTTTTATATTTAATTGACGAGCTCGTAAAATCTTTGAACCAGGATTTTTTCCAGATATTAAAAAATCAGTATTTTTAGAAACATTGTTAGAAAAAATAGCACCATAATTTAAAAGTCGATCTTTTATTTGAGATCGAGAAAATCTACTAAAAGTTCCAGTACATACAACACGTTTATTCAATAAAAAACTGGATTCAAGCATTAGTTTCGAGGGGACTTGTTGAATAAATACAATTCCAACCTGTAAAATCAAATCATTTATATCTTTGATATTACGATCATTCTGGATAAATTTAAAAAAATTATTAGCACTGACTGATCCAAGATATTTAATATCATGTAACTGTTGAAGATTACAATTCATAATCTTCTCTAAAGAACCAAAATATTTTGCAATAGAATTAGAAGACTCTATTCCTATGTCATCGATACCTAAAGCATAAATAAATCTATTTAACGTAGTATACTTACACTTTTTAATAGCATAAACAATTTTTGTAAGAGATTTTTTTCCTAAATGTTTTAATTTAGATAAATTATTTATTTCTAAATAAAAACAATCGATAGGTTTATTAATATATTTTTGAAATACTAAAGTACGAATTAAACTAATACCAAAACCTACAGCATTCAATGCAAATTTAGAAAAAAAATGTTCAATAACTCGTACTTTTTGATCCATACAAATATCGAAAGCATAACATTTAGAAAATGTGTTATTTTTATTATGATACAAAATAGAATTACAAGAAGGGCAAAATTTCGTAAAAACTATTCTTTTCATATTATAAGAACGTTTCGAAGTAAGAACACCTGTAATTTTTGGTATAACATCTCCAATTCTTTCAATAATAATTGTATCACCAAAACGGAGATTTAGTTTACTCATTTCCCGTTTATTATATAAAGAAGCTTTTTGAATAAAAGCACCAGATAAAAATACTGGCTGAAAATAAGCAACTGGAGTAATAATACCAGTTCGACCCACTTGATACTTTACATTAATAATCTTAGTATATGCTGATTTTGAATAAAATTTAAAAGCAATTGCCCATTTTGGAAATTTTGAAGTATATCCTATTTTATTTTGTAAAATAATAGAATCCAATTTAATAACAACTCCATCAATATCAAAACTTAAGGATTCACGTATTTTAATAGTATTAAAATAAAAATCTAATATTTCTTCTATAGTTGAAGTCAATAAACAATAATCATGGATGAAAAAACCAAACTGACGTAAAATCTTTAATTGTTCTGAATGAAAATAATAATTATGCAATCCTTTTAAATAACTATATCCATAACAATAAAAAAATAAATTTCTTTTTTTGGTGACTAAAACATCATGTTGACGTAAAGAGCCAGACGCAGCATTACGAGTATTAGAAAAAATACGATCATTATTTTTAATAGCTAAAGAATTTAAACGATGAAAATCAGACTTTAACATGCATACTTCACCTCTAACCTCTAATAAGTCTGGTATATCATCTCCAGATAAAAATAATGGTATATTATTTATAAATTTAGCATTTTGAGTAACATCCTCCCCTTTAATTCCATTTCCACGAGTTAATGCTCTAATAAATTTTCCGTCTTTATATAATAAACTTAAAGCTAACCCATCAAATTTTAAATCACAAAAAAAATTTATTTTTTGATTATTATTAATCTTCTTATAAATATTTCGGTAAAAATTTTTCAAACCCTGGACAGTAAAAGTATTATCTAATGATAACATGGGAACAATATGATTACATGTATCAAAATTATATGATAATACTGAACCAATTGGATGATATTTTTTTTCTAACGAGTAAAGACCTGATTTTGTTTCTAATTTTTCTAATTTTTTTAATAAAATATCATATTCTAAATCAGAAATAATAGGACTATCTAAAGAAAAATATAAATAATCATGATAACGTAATAATATACGTAACTTCAAAATTTTTTCTTTGAATGATTCCATAATAAAATTACCTAAAATTAGAATATTAACATATAAAAATTATAAAAAAATTAATAAATATATCAATACATACTAAAATGTATAATTAATATTATAATAGTACAAATATTTATTAAATATAATTAATAGAAATATTTAAATAAAAAATATATATAAAATATTGAGAAATAACATGAAAACATTCTATCAAGACAATTCGTTAACTATTGGAAATACCCCACTAGTCAGATTAAAAAGTATAGGAAATAAACGAATATTTGCAAAAATTGAATCTCGTAATCCTAGTTTTAGTGTAAAATGTAGAATTGGGGCAAATATGATTTGGGAAGCCGAAAAAAAGGGATTGATCAATAAAGACACACATCTAATAGAAGCTACAAGTGGAAATACAGGAATAGCGCTTGCCTATGTAGCAGCAGCTAGAAAATATAAAATTACTTTAACTATGCCTGAAACTATGTCAATAGAACGACAAAAACTTCTAATTGCATTAGGAGCAAAACTACAATTAACAAATAAATCTGATGGTATGCAAGGAGCAATCAATCAAGCCCAAAAAATAGCTAAACAAAATCCAAAAAAATATATTCTATTAGAACAATTTAGCAATCCAGCTAATCCTAAAATACATGAAATCACAACAGGTCCCGAAATTTGGAAATCTTTAAATAACAAAATTGATATACTAGTAGCTGGAGTGGGAACAGGAGGAACAATTACAGGAATAACAAAATACATTAAAAATATCAAGAGAAAACCTAATCTCATTAGTGTTGCTGTTGAACCAAGTGATTCTCCAGTAATTTCACAAACCTTATACGGTTTAAAAATTAAACCAGGTCCACATAAAATACAAGGAATTGGAGCGGGATTTATCCCAAAAAATTTAAAACTAGAATTAATTGATGAAGTAATTCAAGTATCTAATGAAGAAGCATTCATTATGTCTCATGCTCTTATGAAAAAAGAAGGCATTCTCAGCGGAATATCTTCCGGAGCAGCACTTGCAGCAGCTTTAAAAATACAAAAAAGACCTAATTTTAATAAAAAAAATATAGTAGTAATTCTCCCTTCATCTGCAGAAAGATATTTAAGTACAGAATTATTTTCCGATGAATATTACAAAAAATGATAATTATAGTATAATGTAAATTTAAATATTTTAAAACTAAAAAATAATCGTATTAAATAATATTAGTAATGAAAATTAAATCAAATTATAATCAAATTATTATTTTATTTAAAAATTAAATGTATCTAATAACTTATTTATTCAAATAAAGAGATATAACATGATAAAAAAAGATATTAAAATTATTTCTGAACATGGATTACATACCAGACCAGCAGCAAAATTTGTCCATGCTGCACAAAAATTTCAATCTGAAATCCTAATAACATCAAATAAAAAATCTGTAAACGCAAAAAGTTTATTTAAACTACAAACATTAGGATTAAGTCAAGGAACCATAATAACATTATCTGCCAATGGAATTGATGAAAAAGAAGCTATTAAAAATCTAGAAAAAATTCTGTTAGAAATGGAATAAATTCTAAATTTAAAAAATAATATATTCTTTAAACTAATTTTTCAAGATTGTTTGAGAATGAATTTAATCCATACTATTTTTACCTGATACAAGTAATATATCCGTATAAAAATAGAATATATTTTATATCAAATACAAATAAAGGTGATATTATGATTTCAGGTATTTTAGCATCCAAAGGAATTGCTTTAGGAAAAGCATTTTTATTACAAGAAGAACCGATTATTATTCATCAACAAAATATATCAAAAAACCAAATCGAAGAAGAACTTCAAAAATTTTTTAATGCAAGAAAAAAAACTATTCAACAACTAAAAAATATTAAAAAAAAATCAAAAATCCTGTTTAAAAATCAAGAAGAAGAAATTTTTGAAGGACATATCATGCTCTTAACAGATAAAGAATTAGAAAATGAAATTACTTATTTAATTCGAAATCAACTAAATACCTCAGAATATGCTATAAAAATTATAATATCTGAACAAATTAAAGAATTAGAAAAAATAGAAGATGAATATTTAAAAAACAGAGCAATTGATATCCGAGATATTGGTAATAGATTATTAAGAAATATACTTAATTTAAATGTTATTGATCTAGAAAATATTCAACACGAAGTGATTTTAATTTCAAAAGATTTAACTCCATCTGAAACAGCTCAAATTAATTTTAAATATATATTAGGATTAATTACTGATCTTGGAGGAGAAACATCACATACTTCAATTATGGCTCGTTCATTAGAAATTCCAGCAATTGTAGGTACTGGAAATATTACTCAATTAGTAAAAAATGGAGATTTTTTAGTACTTGATGGAATTCAAAATCATATTTATATTAACCCAAAAAAAGAAATTATTGAACACATTAAAAAAATTAAGAATAAATATGATTTTGAAAACGTACGATTAAAGAAATTCAAAAATCTGAAAGCTATTACAATTGATAATCATCAAATCGAAATTAGTGCAAATATAGGAAATATTCAAGATGTAATTAATGCAAAAAAATATGGAGCAGAATCAATTGGATTATATCGTACCGAATTTCTGTTTATGGAAAGAAATGAACTACCCTCAGAAGAAGAGCAATTTTTTGCATATCGCGAAGTAGCAGAAAAAATGGGAAATAAACCAGTTATTATCAGAACTATGGATATTGGTGGAGATAAAGAAATTCCATATATGAATCTCCCAAAGGAAGAAAATCCATTTTTAGGATGGAGAGCTATTAGAATTAGTTTAGATAGAAAAGATATATTACATACACAATTAAAAGCTATTTTAAGAGCATCAATTTTTGGAAAATTAAAAATATTATTTCCTATGATTATTTCGGTAGAAGAAATTAGAATTTTAAAAAACGAAATTAATAAATTAAAAGATCAACTACACAAAAAAAATATATTATTTGATCATCAAATTCAGATAGGAATTATGATCGAAACTCCAGCATCAGCAATTATTGCAAATTATTTAATAGAAGAAGTAGATTTCTTCAGTATTGGAACTAATGATTTAACACAATATACTCTTGCTGTAGATCGAGGAAATGATTTAATTGCAAATTTATACCAACCTATGAGTCCATCTATTTTAAAACTTATTCATACAGTAATTCAGGCATCCCACAAATCCGGAAAATGGACTGGTATGTGTGGTGAATTGGCAAGTAATGAACAAGCCGCTATTTTACTAATAGGTATGGGTTTAGACGAGTTTAGCATGAATCCATCTTCTATACCAAAAATAAAACAAATTATTCGAACAATTAAATTCAGGGATGCTGAAAAATTAGCAAAAATGGCGTTAAAGAAAAAAACCACACAAGAAATTGTACATTTAGTAAATAATTTTATTTCTACATAATAATATTGATTATTTATTAAAATGTTATTTTAAAGGTAAAATATGAATTTATTTTCTAATTTTTTTAAAAAAAAACAAACCAACTCTTCTCAATATACTGATATCATCTCCCCCGTATCAGGAACAATAACAAATATAAAAGACGTTCCAGATGAAGTATTTTCAAAAAAAATTATCGGTGATGGAATAGCAATTAAACCATCTGGTCATAGAATAGTAGCTCCTGTAAATGGTAAAATTGGAAAAATTTTTAAAACAATGCATGCATTTTCTATTGTTACAGAAAATCAAATCGAATTGTTTGTACATTTTGGAATTGATACAATTTTATTAAAAGGAAAAGGATTTGAGAAAATTGCATCTGAAAATCAAATAGTTAGTGCTGGTGATATAATAATAAAATATGACTTAAAATTTATTATAAAACATGCAAAATCTATTTTAACACCAATAGTAATATCAAACATTGATCAAATTCAAAAAATTAAAAAATACTCAGGTCAAGCAATTGCAGGAAAAACAGTAATCATGAAAATAAAAAAATGAACAGATATATAATTTAAAAACGGTGCTTTTAGGTACCGTTTAAAATATTTTATTTCAAAAAAAAATAACCACTTAAATAAAATTTATACGCCTCCAGCGATCAAATAATAAACATCTAATTTTAGTCAATTCATATTTAATTTCTTTCCCTTGAAATCCTAATTTTATAATAGAAGAAATTGAAACGGATTTCATAATATGATACGCTTTTAATAAAAATGTTGTAATATTAATATTAAATAAGGTATTTTTAATAAAAAGAGAATTTTGAAAAAATTTTATTACGATCAAAATATCATAAAATTGTTTTGGTTTTCTCCAAACATCAATTTTATTTAGAAACAATACAATATTTTCTGAAGATTGGGACCGCGAAAAGTTTAAAAAAACATAAAATCCAGAAAAATTCATACAAAGTTTTCTTAAATAAGATGAAACTTTATAACGCATACAAAAATTTTTTATAAAATATGTAATATATTTATCATAAAAAGTATGAATTTTATACAAAAACAAAAATTTTTGTTGAGCAATTAAAAAACAAAAAAATAAAAACCTTATTGATACTCTTGAAGTAAATTGAGCAATAGAAGCTAAATAAAATAAAATAGGATGTTTAAAAAAAAAATTTTTATTTACATTAAAAGAATGTTGATTAAATAAACACATAAATTCTGGGAATAAAACAGATAAAGCACCACAAATATATAATACTTGAAAATACACATGAGGATAAAAAGTTTGGAAAGCTTTTTCTGTTTCCTTCCATATTCTTTCTACAGTTAAAGATTTTAATTCTCTAGAAGTAGAAATTAAGGACATTAAAGATAATGTATCATAAGAAATCATAAATCCCAAATTTGAAAACCGAGCAGAAAATCTAGCAACCCTTAAAACACGCAACGGATCTTCTAGAAAAGAATAAGAAATATGTCTTAATATACCTAATTTAAGATCAGAAATTCCATTAAATGGATCAATATAATTTCCATTTTTTTTTTGTGCAATAGCATTAATTGTTAAATCACGACGCATCAAATCTTCTTCTAAAGTGACATCAGCAGAAAAGTATGTAACAAATCCTGTATGTCCAGATCCAAATTTACGTTCCGTTCGAGCCAGAGCATATTCTTCTTTTGTATGAGGATGTAAAAATACAGGAAAATCTTTTCCTACTTGCAAATATTTCTTTTTAATTAATTGTTCTGGAGTAGAACCTACCACCACCCAATCTTGATCCGAATTAGAGATATTTAACAATTTATCCCGTACTGCACCACCAACCAAATATACTTCCATATAATGAATTCAAAAATAAAAAATATAAAATTTATATTTTATATAAAACATAAAAAATGTATAATTACAATAATTTAAAAATATCTTTGTACATTATTTTAATTATGTAAAGAAGATTCATAAAAACCTATATTAAGGTTATCATGATGAACGACTATTCATTAAAACAATTTGGAAATTTTAAAGATCGAATAAAATTAGCAATTTCTACTTTACAATCAAAAAATGGAATAATTATATTAGATGATAAAAATAGAGAAAATGAAGGAGATTTAGTATTTTCATGTGAAAATATGACTACTCAACAAATGGCATTAACTATTCGATATGGAAGTGGAATTGTATGTTTGTGTATCACAGAAAATAAAAGAAAACAATTAAATTTACCAATGATGGTAAAAAATAATACTAGCACCTACCAAACAGGATTTACAGTAAGTATTGAAGCATCTAAAGGAATATCTACTGGAGTATCAGCAAAAGATCGACTTAAAACAATCCAAGCAACTATACCAGATACAGCAAAACCATCTGATTTAAACAGACCGGGTCATGTATTTCCTGTTTGTGCACATCAAGGAGGAATATTTTCCAGAGCTGGTCACACAGAAGCATCCATTGAAATTATGAAATTAGCTGGATTTAAACCAATGAGTGTTATCTGTGAATTAACAAATAAAGATGGTAGTATGCCTAATATAAAAGAAATAATTAAATTTTCAAACATACATGCTATGCCGTTAATTACTATAAAAGATTTGATATTATATCTTCAGGATAATACAAATAAACAATTTTAATATTAAAAATTATATTGGATGAATCTCTGTAATTTTCCACTTGGGACGAACAATAATATCAATTTTTTTAAAAGAATATTTTTTAAAATACATCATTCCAGTATAAGCAATCATAGCAGCATTATCAGTACAAAATTCAGGACGAGCATAAAATAATTTACCGCGATATTTATATAACATACGTTCTAAATGTAAAATCAAATTTTTATTAGAAGAAACTCCTCCTGCTATTACTAATTGACGAAAACCTGTATATTTTAATGCTTGATCACATTTATGTGATAATATGTTAATTACAGCATCTTCAAAACCACGAGCAATATCAAACAAAGACTGAATATTATGTAAATTTTTTCGGATAAGATTTAAAGTAAAAGTTTTTAATCCTGAAAAACTAAAATTAAAATTCGAATGATACTTCATAGGATGCGGAAAATTAAATTTACCCGATATTCCTTTTTTTGCAAAAGTAGAAAGAACTGCACCACCAGGATACCCTAAATTTAATGCTTTAGCAATTTTATCAAACACTTCTCCTACTGCATCATCGAGTGTTTCTCCTAATAATTCATATTTACTCATTTCATGAGCAAGAATTAATTGAGTATGTTTTCCAGAAACTAATAAAGCAATAAATGGAAATTGAGGAGAATGTTTTTCTAACATTGGAGATAATAAATGACCTTCCATATGATGAACAGGAATTGCAGGAATATTACAAGCAAAAGCTAACGCACAACCAATAGATGCCCCAACAAGTAATGAGCCAGGTAATCCTGGACCTGCAGTGTATGCTACTGCATTAATATTGTTTAAAAAAATTTTTTTTTTTTTAAAACATATTTAATTAAAGGAACCAATTTATATATATGTTCTCTAGATGCTAACTCTGGAACTACCCCACCATATACAGAATGTATATGCGATTGACTATATACTTCATTGATTATTAAACCTATATTATCATCATAAATTGCAATACCAGTATCATCAAAAGAAGTTTCAATACCTAATATACGCATAATATATCCATAATTTTAATGTATTTTAAAGTATAACAAAAAATTTTTATTAAGTGTATAATAATATATACCTTCAATATATAAATATTAAAAGGATAAATATATTAAAATGATTTATAATGAAATCATTTAATCATCAATACAAATAAACGATTTTAAAGGAGATTAATAATTTTATATGCCTGTTATTAAAGTACGTGAAAATGAACCATTTGATATTGCTCTAAGAAGATTTAAAAGAGCTTGCGAAAAAGCTGGTATATTAGCCGAAATGAGAAGACGAGAATTTTATGAAAAACCAACAACAGAAAGAAAAAGAGCAAAAGCATCTGCTATCAAAAGACTCCTAAAAAAAATATCTAGAGAAAATGCAAAAAAAATACGAATGTATTAAAAAAAAATTCTTTTTTAAAAATATTTTTCTATTAATATTACAATATAAAATACCATGAATCATTTTATACCAAAAGAATTTATACAAGAAATTTTAAAAAAAACCAATATTATAGATATAATTCATAATCATATAAAAATAAAAAAATTCGGGAAAAATTATCAAGCAATTTGTCCATTTCATAATGAAAATCAACCATCTTTTACAATAAATACAGAAAAACAATATTTTTATTGTTTTGGTTGTCACTCATATGGAAATATTATTGATTTTTTAATGAAATATAATCAATTAACATTTGTAGAAAGTGTTAAAGAATTAGCAAATATAAATGGATTAAAAATTCCATATAAAAAAAAGTATCACCAAATATATTATGAAAAAATCGCAATATATCAAAGTATGAAAATAATATCAAATATATATTGCGATAATATACAATCAAAAAATTCTCAAAAAGCTCAATTATATTTAAAAAAAAGAAATATTCATTATAATACTATTAAATATTTTGAAATTGGATATTGTAATTATGAAAAATATTTCTTAAAAAAAATATTTGATAAAAATCAAATACCAAATTTAATCTTAGGAGGGGTTCTAATAAATAATAAAGAAAATAATAAATATGATAGATTTCAAGGTAGAATAACATTTCCGATAAAAGATAAATATGGTCGAATCACCGGTTTTGGGGGAAGAGCAATAAATAATAAAACATCTTCAAAATATATTAATTCTCCTACAACAAGTATATTTAATAAAGGAAATCAATTATATGGAATCTATGAAATATATAAAAAATTTTCAAAACCAAAATATTTAATTGTTGTTGAAGGATACTTTGACGTCATTTCATTAACACAGTATAATATTAAATATACAGTTGCTTCACTTGGAACAGTAACTACAAAAAAACAAATACAAATACTTTTTAATATTAGCCAAAACATTATTTACTGTTACGATGGAGATGAATCAGGAAAAAATGCAGCATGGAACACTTTTAAAATAGCATTATCTTATATGCATGACGGTTATAGTATGAAATTTATATTCTTACCGGATGGTGAAGATCCAGATAGTATAATTCATAAAGAAGGAGAAAAAAAATTTAAAACACGTATTAAAAATGCTATAAATATGATAGATTTTTTCTTAACAATATTACTAGAAAAAATTAATTTATCCTCTATAGATGGAAAATTGGAGTTATTTAACAAATCTTTACCATTAATTAATCAGATTCCAAGTCAATTAATAAAATTATATTTTCAAAAAGAAATAGGAAATCAAATAGGTATTACCGATGCATTTCAATTAGAAAAAATTTTTTCACAAAAAAAATATAATAATATCTATAATAATATAATTAAAATTAGATTCACGCATATCAAGATATTAATTAGTCTCATTATTCAAAATCCAACGCTAATTAATGTATTACCGAAATCAATTAAAAAATTAAAATCAATTGATATTAAAGGATTTGATATATTTTTAGATATAATTTCTAAATGTAAGAAATATAATATATTTCATACTGGACAATTAATAGAAATTTATCGACAAAAAAACAATATTTTTAATATCATTAAAAAATTAGCATATTGGGATAATATGATCGATTCAAAAAATACAAAAAATGTATTTCTAGAATTAATCATTAAAATATATCGTTTTAACTTGGAAAAAAAATATAATTTTTTAATATTAAAAGATCAAAAAAGTAATTTAAATAAATATGAAAAATATGAATTATGGAAAATTAATAAAATACTATCAAAAAAAATCATCGTTTAAAACTTCAAAATAATTTATAATATTTAAATAAAAATAATAAAATTAATCCAGTTACTCAAATACATATTTAATATAATTTATAGGAAATAATATATTATGAAAAATAATCGACACATACAACTAAAAATATTAATTAAAACAGGAAAAGAACAAGGATATCTAACTTATTCTAAAATCAATGATCACTTACCAGAAGATATTATCGGATCAGATCAAATTGAAGATATTATTCAAATGATAAATGATATGGGTATTCAAGTAGTAGAACATGCACCAGATTCTGATGATATAATACTAAAAACTGGAAACAATGATACAGATGAAGATATTGTAGAAGAAGCAGCTCAAGTACTATCTAATGTAGAATCAGAGCTTGGAAGAACAACAGATCCTGTACGTATGTATATGAGAGAAATGGGTACAGTAGAATTATTAACTAGAGAAGGTGAAATTGAGATTGCAAAAAAAATTGAAGAAGGAATTAATCAAGTACAATCTTCTGTATCCGAATATCCTGAAACTATTATTTATTTATTAAAACAATATGAACGAGTACAATCTGATCAAATAAGATTGTCTGAATTGATCACCGGATTCATTAATCCTAATCAACAAGATATCATTACGCCCATTACTAAATATAAAAAAACAAAAAGAAAAAATAATAAAAAACAAGCCAAAAATAAAAAACAGAATATTGATAAAAAAATCACTAATGAATATTTCGAAGAAAATAGTCTCGACACAAAATTAGTATGTAAAAAATTTTTGGAATTAAAAAAACAATACATAAAAACTAAAAAAACTATTGCAAATAAAAATAATACGCATAAAACAGTTTTTAAAGAGATTAAAAAATTATCAAATATATTTCAACAATTTAAATTAGTACCAAAACAATTTGAATATCTCATTAGTAACATGCGTAATATGATACAACGTGTCCGAAAACAAGAAAGATTAATCATGAAATTATGTATTGAACAATGTAACATGCCTAAAAAAAGTTTTATAAATTTATTTATTGGTCATGAAACAAACAAAAATTGGATATATATCGCAGAAAAAATGAATAAACCATGGTCTAAAAAAATATGTTTATTTAAAGAAAATATTTTTTTAATCATGAAAAAATTAATTCAAATTGAAAAAGAAACAGGACTTAGTATAGGACAAGTTAAAGATATCAACAGACGAATGTCAATAGGAGAAGCTAAATCAAAAAGAGCAAAAAAAGAAATGGTAGAAGCAAATTTAAGATTAGTAATTTCAATTGCGAAAAAATATACTAATCGAGGATTACAATTCTTAGATTTAATTCAAGAAGGAAATATCGGCTTAATGAAAGCAGTAGATAAATTTGAATATCGTCGGGGATATAAATTTTCTACATACGCAACATGGTGGATTAGACAAGCAATTACACGTTGTATCGCTGATCAGGCTAGAACAATTAGAATTCCAGTACACATGATTGAAACGATTAATAAATTAAACCGAATTTCCAGACAAATATTACAAGAAATTGGTAGAGAACCTACACCAGAAGAATTATCAGTGAGAATGTTAATTCCAGAAGATAAAATTCGAAAAGTATTAAAAATTGCTAAAGAACCTATATCTATGGAAACCCCTATCGGGGATGATGAAGATTCACATTTAGGTGATTTTATTGAAGATACTAATTTAGAGCTTCCATTAGAGTCAGCAACATCAAAAAATTTAAGAGCAACAACATATCAAATTTTATCTGGATTAACGGAACGAGAAGCAAAAGTATTAAGAATGCGATTTGGTATCGATATGCATACTGACCATACATTAGAAGAAGTTGGAAAACAATTCGATGTTACAAGAGAAAGAATACGTCAAATAGAAGCAAAAGCTTTAAGAAAATTAAGACACCCCAGTAGATCAGATGTATTAAAAAGTTTTTTAGAAGAATAAAAAATGGTAAACATAATTTTATAAGCTTCCGAAAATAAAATATTGGAAGCTTTAAATATAAAAATATAAACATTCTACATAAAAAATGATTTAATAAAATAATATAATTAAATTCCTGATCCATATTGAAAATCTATAGAATGAGAAAAAGAATTATTTTGATTTATAGGATTTAAAACCTCATTATGAGATTTACTGATAATTTTACCAGGAATTCCAACCACCGTAGAATAACTTGGAACTGAATTTAATACAACAGCACCAGAACCAATTTTAGAAAATGAACCAATTTCAATATTTCCTAAAATTTTTGCGCCAGCACCAATAATAGTACCTTCACGAATGATGGGATGTCGATTACCTAAAATACTATATCTACTCCCTATAGTAACAGATTGTAATATAGAAACATGATTTTCGATTACAACAGTTTCTCCAATAACAATTCCAGTACCATGATCTAAAATAATTCCAGATCCAATTTTTGCAGCTGGATGAATATCGATCGAAAATCGCTGAGATATTTTACTTTGAAAATACATTGCTAGTGATTTTCTACCTTGTGACCATAAATAATTACTAATACGATATCCCTGTAAAGCATGGAAACCTTTAAAGTATAAAAAAGGTATATGAAAATAATTTACTACAGGATCTGTTTGAATAATAAAATTAATATCTTGTACGGCATATATAGACATAATAGGATTATGTAAATATAATTTTGAAATCATCTTTTTCATTTGAGTTCGTGATATAAAATCATCAAATAACTTATCTGCTAAAATGTAACTCATTGAATCAATTAAAGAATTATGTTTTAAAATATAAGAATTATAAAAATTATATAAATATGGCTCTTCTTTAATTAAAATCGATGTTTCAGAATAAATTTTTTTCCATATTATTTCCACTTCTTCATATAACATATATCTTCCTATTCACTGGATGTTATATCATTCATATATTTAGATAAATAAATATTTTTTCTTTCATCTAAATAATTTTTTACTTCATCAAGAGATTTTTTAACTTCCTGAAATGAAACGCCACCTTTCACATTTCTGCTATTAATACAAGAATTTAAATCTAACACATCATAAACATCTTTTTCAAAACATACATGATATTTCTTGAAAACTGATAATTCTAATTGTTCTAAAGAAAATTTACGACTGATTGCTTCTAAAACAATTTTTCCGACAATATAATGAGATTCCCTAAATGGAACACCTTTATTTACTAAATAATCTGCTAATTCAGTAGCATTTGAATATCCCATTTTTGCAGCATATAGACAAGTATTTTTTTTTACTTTCATGGAATTTAAAACTATAATAGACATGTTTAAACAATCTCGCCAAATATCAAAAGCATTAAATAAAATCTCTTTATCTTCTTGCATATCCTTATTATAAGATAACGGTAAACCTTTAAGTAATATTAACATACTTGTTAATAATCCGTGAACTTTACCAGATCGACCCCTAATTAACTCTAATGCATCTGGATTTTTCTTTTGAGGCATTAAAGACGATCCAGAAGTAATAGTATCAGATAATTCAATAAAATTCGATTCACCAGAATTAAAAAATATTAAATCCTCAGCAAATCTTGATAAATGAATCATACTAATTGAAGCTGCAGAAAGTATTTCTAAAACATAATCGCGATCGGAAACAGAATCTAAACCATTTCTAGTAGCAGAAGAAAATCCCATTCTAACTGCTAATTTATCACGATCAATACACCAAGAAGTTCCAGATAAAGCACCCGAACCTAATGGGCTAAAATCCAATCTTTGTAAAGCATTTTGTAACCTACTTTCATCTCTTCGAAACATCTCTATATACGCTAAACACCAATACGAAAAAGTAATAGGCTGAGCTCTTTGTAAATGAGTATAACCAGGCATGATAACATCTGTTGTGAGATCTGCTTGAATAAAAAAAGCACGTTCTAAATGATGTAAATGATTTAATAAAATTTGAATAGCATATTTACACCATAATTTCAAATCTGTTGTAACCTGATCATTTCTACTTCTTCCTGTATGTAATTTTTTTCCTAAATCACCTAATCTTTCGATTAATTTTGATTCCACCCAGCTGTGAATATCTTCATGTAAACTATTTTGAATCATTTCAATATTACGAGACACTTCTTGTAATAAATTATTTAATTCTAATTCAATTCGACCTTGTTCTTCAACCGTAAGTACTTCACATTCTAATAAAGATTTAGACCATGCAATCGAGCTAATAATATCCTGTATCACTAAACGATGATCAACACGTAATGAGGTATTAAACTTACGAAAAAAAACATCGGGTTCTTTATTAAAACGTCCTCCCCACAATTTTGAATCTTGATAATTCATAAAATATTACACTCCACAAATAATAAATTATATTAAAAATATCATGTTAAAATATTATATAAATATTTCGCATTATAGAATTTGTAAAAAATATTAAATTTTATTACAATTTTTCATTGCTCTAATTTTAGAAGACAATGAAAATAAGTTAATAAAACCTTTCGAATCATTTTGATCATATACATCATCACAACCAAAAGTAGCGAACTCTTGAGAATATAAAGAATTTTTAGATTTCTTCTGAACAACTATTGAATGTCCTTTATATAATTTTAACACAACCTTTCCGGTAATTAAATTAAATAAGACGCGCGCAGAAGCTTTAATAGATTCACAAACCGGAGAAAACCATAATCCATTATAAACTATAGAAGACATTTCTAATCCAATTTTTTCTCGCCATTTAAAACTATCTCGATCTAATACTAATTGTTCTATAGCACGAATAGATTGAACTAATAATGTTCCACCTGGAGTTTCATAACAACCTCTAGATTTCATACCAATTAAACGATTTTCAACTATATCTATACGACCAATTCCATGTTTAGAAGCTAATGAATTTAATACACTTAAACATTGCACAGAATCTAAAAATTGATCATTTACAGCAACAGGACAACCTTTATCTAATTGAATACTAACAAATTCTGGAATATTTGGAGCATCTACAGGATCTGTAGTCCAAATCCAGCAATCCTTATTAGGGGCATTCCAAGGTTCTTCTAATATTCCCCCTTCAGTAGAAATATGCCAAATATTCTCATCTCTGCTATATATCTTATCAACCGTTGCAGTACTAGGAATATTTCTTACTTTTAAATATTCAATCAAATCTTCTCGAGAAGAAAAATTCCACTCTCTCCATGGGGCAATAACTTGAAGTTGAGGTGCTAAAGAAGCATAGGCTGTTTCAAAACGAACCTGGTCATTTCCTTTACCAGTTGCTCCATGACAAACAGCAATGGCTTTTAGTGATAAAGCTAATTTTACCTGTTCTTTAGCAATTAAAGGTCTAGCCATAGCTGTACCTAACAAATAACTTCCTTCATATAAAGCACCAGTACTTAATACTGGAAAAATATATTCTTCAACAAATTTTTTTTTTAAATCTATAATAAAACAATCTGATGCTCCAGACTGAAATGCTTTATCTGAAATACTATTTAAATCATCTTTAGATTGTCCTAAATCAGCAACAAAGGCAATTACATCCAATGAATAATTTTCTTTAATCCATGGAATAATCACCGAAGTATCTAATCCTCCAGAATAAGCTAATACTACTTTACTACTATCTTTTATATTCATAACAGTATTAATATCCATTAATTTTAGCAAAAAATACGAGTACCAGAGGAATGTCCTTGTAATAATAATTTTAGTTGAATAATATCCTGTAAACCAGAAATATCAACTGATTTATTTAAATCACGCGCAAAACGTAAAGCAGTTTGAACTTTACTAATCATACCATCAGTAATAATACCTTCTGAAATTAATTTATTAGCATCATATTCTGAAAGCTCTTTAATGCGATTTCCCTTACCATCTAAAACTGCACTAACATCAGTTAATAAAATTAACCTTGCATTTAAACACTTCGCTAATATCATAGCCGTAATATCAGAATCAATAATATTTATATCATTATTCTGATTAATACCTATTGAACTAATAATTGGAATTATTTTTAATTTAAAAAAATAATTAATTAATCTTAAAGAACCACACGTTGGTTTCATAGGATTATTTAAATCATATTGATCAAAAATTAACATATTTCCGTCTGTTAAACATAAACCAATTGCATTAATATTATATAACCGTGATTGATTTACTAAATACTTATTAATTGTTCCAGATAATATACCAATTTTTAGATCATGATAAATATTATTATTAATATTTAAATTAATTGCATTTAAATCATCTTTTTTAAAAGTACAATATATATTTTTCATGATAGATTCAAACCAATAATTTCCACCATGTACAATTAATATATTGTGATAATATGATTGATAATAAGAATATATTCCATTAAATAGACGAATCATAGAAGCATCACTATTTAATAGCATACCTCCTATTTTAATAACTACTGTCTTCATAATATAAAACGCTCTATATAAAAAATACATCATTAATATTTAAAATTGCAAAAAAAAATACTATTTTCTAGAAGAATTTAACATATGACATAAAGAATAAATAATATCTGATTTATTTAAAGTATAAAAATGAAAATGTCGTACTCCAGCAATATACAATTGATTAATCATGTTAACTGATATCGCTAATCCAATCATTTGAGTCGTATAAACATCATTTGGATCTAAATTATCAAAAAAATTACGTATCCATTTTGGAATACATACGTTTGTCATAGAAGCAAATCTTTTAAGTTGTTTAAAATCTAATATTGGTAATATGCCGGGTATAATATTAGCGTAAATACCAATAGAAGCACAACGATCACGAAATCTTAAATAATTATTTATATTGAAAAAAAATTGAGTAATTGCTTTATTTGCTCCAGCATCAATTTTCCTTTTCAAATTAATTAAGTCTAATTGAGAATTATTTGATTCTGGATGAACTTCAGGATAAGCAGCAACAGCAATTTCAAAATCAGCAACTTCTTTTAATAAAGATACTAAATCAGAAGCATATACTATACGATTACTACCTTGCTCTGAAAAATCACCACGTAATGCAACAATATTACGAATCCCGATGTCCCAATAATTTTTAGCAAGTCGTTTAATTTCATGGTCAGTAGAATTAATATAAGTAATATGAGGAGAAATGTTAATATTTAACATATTTTGAAGTTTATGAACAGTACGATAAGTTAAATCATTTAAATTACTATTAGAAGTACATGTAATCGAAATAAAATCCGGACGAAATACACTTAATCGATTAATAGAAGATAAAAATTTACTATTTTCTATAGATTGTATTTTAGGTGGAAAAAATTCAAAAGAAATATGCACCTTAGAAATGATATTAAAAATACCTTCATCTAATATACGATAATAACTATTGTTATAAGGAAAATCCATAATGTATTCCAAATTTAATCTTTAAATATTCTTAAAATATTAAGAATATTATCAAAATAATTTAAAAATATTAAAATTTAAGAATAAAATAATATTTTAATATTATTAAAAATCAAAAATTCAAAAATATGACTTCAAATTATAATAGATATCGAATTTTTAAAAAACTATTTTATAATTTTGTTCAATTATAAAAAATAAATTAAAAATATATACAAAAAACATATTTTAATTTATTATATAATCATTCTAATTTTTTATGAAAAAATATTAAAAAATATTTTTTACTTTTAATAAATTATAATATAAAATATAATTAATTTATTATTGCATAAAACATAATGTATTAGTATTATATACTTAAAGAAAAAATCATGATAGCCGGCTTAGCTCAGCAGGCAGAGCAACTGACTTGTAATCAGTAGGTCACCAGTTCGATTCCGGTAGCCGGCATAAAAATATTAAAACACGGTGGAGTTCCCGAGCGGTTAAAGGGAGCAGACTGTAAATCTGCCGTCTATTGACTTCGAAGGTTCGAATCCTTCCTCCACCAAAAATGTGCGGGCATAGTATAATGGTTATTATCTTAGCCTTCCAAGCTGATGATGCGGGTTCGATTCCCGCTGCCCGCTAAAAAAGCTGATATGGCTCAGTTAGGTAGAGCACACCCTTGGTAAGGGTGAGGTCCCCAGTTCAAATCTGGGTATCAGCATGTAAATTTAATAAAATAATAATAAAATATCATATTGTAAAATATTATATAATCTAAAGATTTTAAAAAATTTAAAATATTAAATAAAATTTGATTATTAATTAATATTTCAATATTATAAAAAATATTTAAAACTAATATCATTTTATTACTTTATATATTTAAAAAAAAATAGTATATTTTAAATAAAATATTTATTTTTCATAATTCAATCATACATGATATTAAAAAAAATATATGAGTATAAAAAAAACAAAAAATCATACCAAGAAAATTAATTGGTTAATTATATTTACTATAATGATTATAAATATCATAATTTTTTTAATATATCAAAAAAAAATATACTCTTTATACAGTATAATAATTACATTAATTTTCATATCTATCGCAAATACAAAATATGTTCAAAAAATTCAATCCATAATAAAACTATTACGTCAAATCTACCTAGAAGGAAAAAAAATACATTGGCCAAATAAAAAAGAATCAATAAAAATCACAATGATCGTTCTTATTGCTAATTTAATTATCTCTTCAATATTATGGATATTAGACAAAAGTATATTTTACATAACGTCATTAATAATTGGATTAAGGTCGTAAAATGCATAATATTAGAAATAAAGATTGGTATGTTTTACAAGCATTTTCAGGATGCGAAAAACGTATAATAGATTCAATTAAAGAACGTATTAAATTAAATAATATGGAGCAATTTTTTGGTAAAATAATTGTCCCTAGCGAAAACGTCATTGAAATGAAGCGGGGAAAACGAAAAATAAATAAAAAAAAATTTTTCCCAGGTTATATTTTTATTGAAATGCAAATGAATAAAAATAGCTGGCACTTAATAAAAAATACTCCAAGAATAATTGGATTTATTGGAGGTACATCTGAAAAACCAGCTCCAATGAATAATCAAGAAATAGACAACATTCTAAAAAAATTAAATCACAAAAAAAATAAACCTCGACCTAAAATGATATTTGAAATAGGAGAAAAAATACGTGTTCAGCATGGACCATTTACCGATTTTAATGGTACAGTAAAAAATGTAGATTATGAAAAAAATAGGTTAAAAGTATTAGTATCAATCTTTGGAAGATCTACACCAGTTGAATTAGATTTTATACAAGTTCAAAAAAAACTATAAATAATTTTAATTAAATCATTATAAAAGTAAAACATAATATGTCAAAAAAAATACAAGCATATATAAAACTACAAATTCCAGCAGGAATGGCTAATCCTAGCCCTCCTATTGGTCCCGCATTAGGACAAAAAGGAGTAAATATCATGGAATTTTGTAAATTATTTAATAAACAAACAAATACATTAGAAAAAGGAATACCTATTCCAGTAGTTATTACCGTTTATTCAGACCGATCATTTACATTTATTACAAAAACTACACCGGCATCTAGTTTACTGAAAAAATTTGCTAATATTAAATCGGGTTCTAGTAAAGCAAAAACAGAAATTGTTGGTTCAATTAAAAAAATACAAATAGAAGAAATAGCTAAAATCAAATCTATTGATATGACAGGATCAAATATCGAAAAAAATAAAAAATCTATTCAGGGAACAGCAAAATCTATGGGATTAAAAATAGAGGATTAAATGATAAAAAATATAAAAAATATAAACAGTAATATGCAAAATAAAAAAAAATATAATCTTGAAGATGGAATTAATCTATTAAAAAAAAACCAAAAAAAAACATTTATTGAAAGTATAGATATAGCAATAAATCTAGGAATCAATCCTAAAAAGTCTGATCAAAATATTCGAGGATCCACTATCTTACCACATGGTATTGGAAGAGAAATTAAAGTAGCTGTTTTTACACAAGGAGATAACATTAAATTAGCAAAAAAATACGGAGCAAATCTAGCAGGAGGAGAAGAATTAATACAAACATTCAAAAAAGATGATATTAATTTTGACATTATTCTTGCATCCCCAGATATTATGAAGTCAGTTGGAAAATTAGGACCAATGTTAGGACCAAAAGGTTTAATGCCTAACCCAAAATTAGGAACAATCACAGAAAATATTACTAAAGCAGTAAAAAATGCAAAAAAAGGACAAATCCAATATAAAAATGATAAAAATGGAATAATACATTCTACCATTGGAAAAATTAATTTTTCAAATAAAAAAATAAAAGAAAATCTAATAAACCTATTACAATCTTTAGAAAAATTAAAACCAATTAAATTAAAAGGAACATTTATCAAACAAGTTGTATTATCTACAACTATGGGTATCGGAATACCTATCGAAATTAGTACTATTAACGAAATAATAGAAAAATAATTTTATCTGAATCAATACAACAATTAATATTATACAAATAATAAACACACCAATATATTAAATTCATATAAAATATATATTTATATTTAAAAAACAATGTTTAATTCAAAAAAAAAAATAAGTCTAAATATTTCGGAGAGTAAACGAAATGACATTAAACTTAGATCAAAAAAAAAAAATTGTATTTAAAATGCATGAAATGGCTAATAAAACATTATCTGCTGTTTTAGCTGATTCAACAGGAGTTAACGTTAATAAAATTAATATTTTAAGAAAAAAAAGCCGCAAAAATAATGTTAAAATAAATATAATCAAAAATACATTATTAAAAATGTCTATTAATAAAACACCTCTAGAATGTTTAAAAAAAAAAATCGCAGGATCAATACTAATTGGATATTCCCTAAAAGAACCTGAAAATGCAGTAAAACTATTTCATAATTTTTCTAAAAAAAATAAAAATTTTAAAATAAAAGCTGCTACATTATATGGAAAAATATTATCAAGTTTAGAAATTGAAAAATTAGCAAATTTACCTTCTTATAAAGAAGCTATAATACGTTTTATTCATACTATTAAAACTGCAACAATCGGAAAATTAAAATTTATTTTATTACAAATTAAACAAATGAAAAGTATATAAAATTCAGTAAAAAATATAAAATCATATTAAATATTACATAAAATTCACTTCATTGTTGTAGGAAGCATGTTATGTCCATTACTAAAGAACAAATATTAGAATCCATATCAAACATGTCAGTTATGGATATTGTTGATCTAATTTCTGCCATGGAAAAAAAATTTGGAGTATCTTCTATTATACCAATAAATAATAGTTCTTCTGAAAATAAAGAAAAAAAAGAAGAACAAACTGAATTTAATATTATATTAAAATCAATTGGTGCTAATAAAATATCTGTAATTAAAGCAGTAAGAAGTGCAACCGGTTTAGGATTAAAAGAATCTAAAGATTTAGTAGAATCAGCGCCAACAGTTTTAAAAGAAAAAATTAATAAAAAAGATGCTGAATCACTAAAAGAGACTTTAGAAAAAGTTGGTGCTGAAGTTGAAATGAAATAATAATATATTATGATTAAAATTATTAATATATTAAAATATCAATTGGCTGGTGAATCAATGGAATAGCACCAGCCTTTTTAATAAAATTAACTAATATTATTTAAAAGATGTATAATATAAATATGAAATAGTTTTAAAAATATAAAATATTATATTCTATATTATCTATTAGATCAAAATAATTATAATTTTTATCACTACAATTAATATTTACATTTAATAATTTTTAAAATGTAATATATTTTAAAATATAACTAATTTATAAGGAATAAAATGATCACTTCTTATACTGAAAAAAAAAGAATTCGAAAAGATTTTAGCAAAAATCCCAAACTATTAAATATACCGTACCTTCTTGGTATTCAATTAGATTCATTTACACGATTTATTAAAAAAGATCCAAATGGAAAAATAGGATTAGAATCTGCATTTCGATCAATTTTTCCAATTAAAAGCTATAATGGAAATGCTGAACTAAAATACATAAATTATTCCATTGGAGAAAAAATATTTAATATCGAAGACTGTAAAAATAGAGGGATGACTTATTCCGTACCAATTCGAGTAAAATTAAGGCTAATAATATATGAAAAACATGGAACAAAATTAAGTATTAAAAATATTAAAGAACAAGAAGTATATATGGGAGAAATCCCAATTATGACGGAAACAGGTACTTTTATTATCAATGGTACCGAAAGAGTAGTAGTTTCACAACTACATCGAAGTCCTGGAGTATTTTTCGATAGCGATAGAGGAAAAACACATTCTTCTGGAAAAATTTTATATAGTACTCGAATTATTCCATATCGAGGATCTTGGTTAGATTTTGAATTTGATCCTAAAGATCATTTATTTGCGAGAATTGATCGAAGAAGAAAAATGCCGATTAGCATTATTTTACGTGCATTAGGATATAATACACAAGAAATATTAAGTATTTTTTTTAAAAAAAATACTTATAAATTCATCAATCAAAAAATATATCTCAAACTAATACCAGATAGATTACGAGGAGAAATAGCATCATTCGATATTTCTCACAAAAATGAAATATATGTTGAAAAAGGAAAACGAGTTACTATTTTTCATATTAAAAAACTAAAAGAAAATAACATCACTTTAATAGAAGTTCCTATAGAATATTTAATAGGAAAAACAGTATTTAAAAATTATATTGATCCAAATACAAATAATCCTATTATATTATCCAATATGAATCTTAGTCTCGAAAATATTTATAGCATACAAAAGGCAAATTATGATAGAATCGAAACAATTTTTACAAATGATTTAGATCATGGACCATATATATCTGATACATTAAAGATTGATTCTACACCAAATCAAGAACAAGCATTAATAGAAATATATCGTATGATGCGACCAGGAGAACCACCAACATCAGAGTCTGCATACAATTTGTTTAAAAATTTATTTTTTTCTGAAGAGAGATATGATATTTCGTTAGTAGGTCGAATGAAATTTAATCGATCATTAGAGCGCGATAGTGTAACAGGACCTAGTATTTTAACAAAAGAAGATATTATTGATGTTGTTAAAAAATTAATTAATATAAGAGACGGAAAAGGAGAAATAGATGATATTGATCATTTAGGAAATAGACGAGTAAGATCCATTGGGGAAATGGTCGAAAATCAATTTAGAATTGGTTTAATTCGAGTGGAAAGAACAGTAAAAGAAAGATTATCATTAGGTGATCTTGATCTCCTTATGCCTCAAGATGTGATAAATGCAAAACCAATTTCTTCTGCGATAAAAGAGTTTTTTACATCTAGTCAATTATCTCAATTTATGGATCAAAATAACCCATTATCAGAAATTACACATAAAAGAAGAATTTCGGCATTAGGGTCAGGGGGGCTAACAAGAGAACGGGCAGGATTTGAAGTAAGAGATGTGCATCCAACACATTATGGACGTGTTTGTCCAATTGAAACACCAGAAGGTCCAAATATTGGTTTAATTAATTCTCTATCAATATATGCTCAAACAAATGAATATGGATTTTTAGAAACACCCTATCGAATCGTAGAAAATGGTATAGCATCTAAGAAAATACATTATTTATCGGCTATAGAAGAAGGAAGTTATATCATTGCTCAAGCAAATGCTAAAATTAATAAAGATGGTAAATTTCTTGATAACTTAATAACATGTCGACATAAAGGAGAATCAAACTTATTTTATAAACATCAAATTAATTATATGGATATATCAGCACAACAAATTGCATCTGTAGGAGCAGCATTAATTCCATTTTTAGAGCATGACGATGCAAATCGTGCTTTAATGGGTGCAAATATGCAAAGACAAGCTGTACCCCTTTTAAGATCTGAAAAACCACTCGTTGGAACAGGAATAGAAAGAAGAGTCGCAATAGATTCCGGGGTTGCAGTAATAGCAAAAAGAGGTGGAATGATAAAATATGTTGATTCTGCAACAATTATTGTTTCAGTAAATCAACATGAAAGAAATCCAAAAGAATCAGGAATCGATATCTATAATTTAGCTAAATATAATAGATCTAACCAAAATACTTGTATTAATCAAACACCATGTATTCGTTTAGGAGAGATTGTACAAAAAGGAGATGTCTTAGCAGATGGACCATCTACTGATCTCGGAGAACTAGCGTTAGGACAAAATCTTAGAGTAGCATTTATGCCATGGAACGGATATAACTTCGAAGACTCTATTCTAATTTCCGAAAAAATTATACAAAAAGATCAGTTTACTACTATTCATATACAAGAACTTTCCTGTGTCGTAAGAGATACAAAATTAGGACCAGAAAAAATTAGTACTGATATACCAAACATTAGTGAATCAGCATTATCAAAATTAGATGAATCTGGAATTGTATATATTGGAGCAAAAGTTATAGGTGGAGATATTTTAGTAGGTAAAATTACACCCAAAACTGAAACACAACTAACACCAGAAGAAAAACTATTAAGAGCTATTTTTGGAGAAAAGGAATCTGATTTTAAAGATTCTTCATTGCGAGTTCCAAACGGAATCTTTGGGACTGTAGTGGATGTCCAAATATTCACTAGGGATGGTGTCAAAAAGGATCAAAGAACAATAGAAATTGAATCTATGAAAATCAAAGAAATTGAAAAAAATTTCATAGAAGAATTTAAAATGTTTGAAATTCAAATATTTAATCAAATAAGAAGTATATTAATTAAATGTGGAGTATCTATTGATTATTTAAGCATGTATCCTAGAAAATTATGGATAAAAATTCCCATAAAAAATAATAAATATGCTAATCAAATAAAACAGTTATTAAATAACAGAAAAATAATAAAAAAATCACTACAAACCAAAATAGATTTACAAAAAAAGAATATCCTACAAAACAGTGATTTGTCTCCAGGAATACTAAAAGTTGTTAAAATTAATCTCGTGGTCAAAAGGCAAATACAAACTGGTGATAAAATAGCAGGAAGACATGGCAATAAAGGAGTAATATCTAAAATCAGTCCTATAGAAGATATGCCATATGATGAAAATGGAGTTCCAGTTGATATAGTATTAAATCCATTAGGCGTTCCTTCTCGAATGAATATTGGACAAATATTAGAAACACATTTAGGTATGGCAGCAAAAGAAATCGGTGAAAAAATTAAAAAAATGCTAAAAAATAAAACACATATTTCCGAAATACGTTGTTTTATAAATAAAGCATTAAATTTAGGAAAAAAAATCTCTCAAAAAATTAATTTAAATTCGTTTTCTGATCTAGATATATCAGAATTAGCACATAATTTAAAAGAAGGAATGCCAGTTGCAACTCCTGTTTTTGATGGCGCTAATGAAAATGATATCAAAGAATTTTTACAATTAGCGGGTTTACCATCTTCAGGACAAATCACATTATTTAACGGTCAAACAGGAGAAAAATTCGAAAGACCAGTAACAGTAGGATATATGTATATGTTAAAATTAAATCACTTAGTAGATGATAAGATGCATGCTCGCTCCACTGGATCTTACAGTTTAATTACTCAACAACCTCTCGGAGGGAAAGCGCAATTTGGAGGACAACGATTTGGTGAAATGGAAGTATGGGCATTAGAAGCATATGGAGCTGCTTACACATTACAAGAAATGTTAACTGTAAAATCAGATGATGTAAATGGAAGAACAAAAATATATAAAAACATAATATCAAATAATTATGATATGAATCCAGGAATGCCAGAATCCTTTAATGTTTTATTGAAAGAAATTCGGTCGTTAGGAATTAATATTGAACTTGACGAAGAATAAAAAATTAAACAATTGAATTGAAAAATTCACTGTTTATCACATTTAAATATATTTTTTTTCAAAAACGGAGTAATTTCGTGAAAGATTTATTAAATTTTTTAAAAATAAAAACAAAAATAGGAGGATTTAATTCTATTAAAATTGAATTAGCGTCTCCAGAAGTCATTCGATCATGGTCGTTTGGAGAAGTAAAGAAACCAGAAACTATTAATTATCGTACTTTTAAACCTGAAAGGGATGGTTTATTTTGTGCAAGAATATTCGGACCAATGAAAGATTATGAATGTTTATGCGGAAAATACAAACGATTAAAACATCGAGGTGTAATTTGTGAAAAATGCGGAGTAGAAATTACAACCAGCAAAGTACGTAGAGAAAGAATGGGACATATTGAATTAGCTGCTCCAATAGCACACATTTGGTTTTTAAAATCTTTACCATCACGAATTGCATTATTATTAGATATGACATTACGTGATATTGAAAGAGTATTATATTTTGAGTCATACATTATTTTAGAAGAAGGGATGACAAATCTTAAAAAAAAACAAGTCTTAACAGAAGAACAATATTTAAATGCATTAGAAGAATTTGGAGATGATTTTGAAGCAAAAATGGGAGCAGAAGCAATACAATTATTATTAAAAGATTTAAATTTATCTCTAGAATATAAAAAATTACATAAAGAATTACAAAGTATACAATCTGAAACAAAAAGAAAAAAAATTACTAAACGTATAAAAATTGTAGAATCTTTCCGATCATCAAATAATAAACCAGAATGGATGATTCTACAAGTCTTACCCATTTTACCACCAGATTTAAGGCCATTAGTTCCTCTTGATGGCGGAAGATTTGCAACATCCGATTTAAATGATTTATACCGCAGAGTAATTAATAGAAATAACAGATTAAAAAGACTATTAGATTTATCTGCACCAGATATTATTATACGCAATGAAAAAAGAATGCTACAAGAATCAGTAGATGCATTGTTAGACAACGGAAGAAGAGGGAAAGCTATTTTAGGATCTAATAAAAGACCATTAAAATCATTATCAGATATGATAAAAGGAAAACAGGGAAGATTTCGTCAAAATCTTCTTGGAAAAAGAGTAGATTATTCTGGACGTTCCGTAATTACAGTTGGTCCATCTCTTCAATTAAATCAATGCGGATTACCGAAAAAAATGGCTTTAGAGCTTTTTAAGCCATTTGTATACGGAAAATTAGAAACTCAAGGTTTAGCAGCTACAATTAAAACCGCCAAACAAATGGTAGAACATGAAGAGCCAATAGTATGGGATATACTTGATGAAATTATACATAAACACCCTATATTATTAAATCGAGCACCAACTCTACATAGATTAGGAATACAAGCATTTGAACCAATATTAGTAGAAGGAAAAGCAATTCAATTACACCCATTAGTATGTGCTGCTTATAATGCTGACTTTGATGGTGATCAAATGGCAGTACACGTACCTTTAACACAAGAATCACAAATGGAAGCACGTGCTTTAATGATGTCTACTAAAAATATTCTTTCTCCAGCTAATGGAGAACCAATTATTGTACCTTCTCAGGATGTTGTACTAGGATTATATTATATGACTAGAAAGAAAAAAAACAGCAAAGGAGAAGGAATGATATTAAACAGCGTACAAGAAGCAGAAAAAGTATATCGATTAGGATTTACAGAACTACAATCTATAATCAAAGTAAAAATTATAGAATATTCTAAAAATTCAGATAATTCTTTTACAAAAATTACAAAAATTGTTGATACAACCATTGGTAGAGCGATACTTTGGATGATTGTTCCCAAGGGATTACAATTTAAAATAATAAATAAAACATTAGAAAAACAATCAATTTCTCATATGTTAAGTATATGTTACCAAATATTGGGACAAAAAGAGACAGTACAATTTGCAGATAATATTATGTATACTGGATTTGAATATGCGGCAAGATCAGGTGCATCAGTTGGTATTGATGATATGGCAGTACCACAACAAAAAAATCAAATTATAGGAGAAGCAAAAAAAGAAGTTCTAGAAATTCAAGAACAATTTGAATCAGGATTAGTCACTTCAGGAGAAAGATACAATAAAGTAATTGATATTTGGGCTGCATCTAATGAAGAAATAGCAAAGTCTATGATGAAAAATTTATCTACTGAAGTTGTCGTGAACAAAAATGGAGAATTTCAAACACAAAAATCTTTTAATAACATATTTATGATGGCAGATTCAGGAGCTCGCGGATCTACAGCCCAAATTAGACAATTAGCCGGAATGAGAGGACTGATGGCTAAACCTGATGGATCAATTATAGAAACCCCAATTACTGCAAATTTTAGAGAAGGATTAAATGTATTACAATATTTTATTTCCACGCATGGAGCGAGAAAAGGTTTAGCAGATACTGCTTTAAAAACAGCTAATTCTGGTTACTTAACACGAAGATTGGTAGATGTAGCTCAAGATCTTGTGGTAACAGAAAATGATTGTGGAACAAAAAATGGAATGATTATTACTCCAATTATTGAGGGAAGCATTGTAAAAGAACCACTACAAGATAGAGCGCTTGGAAGAGTAACATCAGAAGATGTATTATATCCAAATTCTTCTGAAATTCTGATCCCAAAAAATACATTATTAAATGAAAACAAATGCAAATTATTGACAAAGTACTTTATAGATTATATTAAAGTAAGATCGGTTGTTAACTGTAAAACTGATTTTGGAGTATGTGCATATTGTTATGGAAGAGACTTATCTAAAGGAAAATTAGTTCGAAAAGGAGAAGCTATCGGTGTGATAGCAGCGCAATCTATCGGAGAACCTGGTACTCAATTAACTATGAGAACATTTCATATTGGAGGAGCAGCTTCTAGGTCAGTTACACAATCAAATATTGAAGTGCAACACGAAGGAATAATTAATTTAAAAAATACAAAATTAATTACGAACTCTCGCGGAAAGAATATTGTTATTTCAAGAAATTCTGAATTAAATATCATAGACGATTCAGGTCAAATTAAAGAAAACTATAAAATACCTTACGGAACAATATTAGAAAAAAAAAATAAAGAAAAATCTCATATTGGAGAAATGTTAGCTCAATGGGATCCACATACTATTCCTATCATCACAGAAGTAAATGGATATGTAAAATTTATTGACATGATTGAAGGACAAACAATTATTAAACAAACAGATGAACTAACTGGATTATCCTCAATTATTATATTAGATGTTTTTGAAAGAAGTAATACAGGATTAGATCCAAGACCAGCATTAAAAATCGTTACAAAGGATGGAAAAGATATTTTTATTCCAGGAACAGAAATGCAAGCCATATATTTCCTACCAAAAAGAGCTATTATTCAATTAAATAATGGAACAAAAATTTATGCTGGAGATACTTTAGCAAAAATACCGCAAGCATCAATAGGAACAAGAGATATAACAGGAGGATTACCAAGAGTTGCAGACTTATTTGAAGCCCGACGACCAAAAGAATTTGCAATATTATCTGAAATTAGTGGGATTGTTTCATTTGGAAAAGCAACAAAAGGAAAAAGAAGATTAATAATTAAATCAATTGATGAAGATAATACATATGAAGAAATGATCCCCAAGTGGAGACAATTAAACATATTTGAAGGAGAAAAAGTAAAAAAAGGAGATATTATATCCCATGGACCAGAATCACCGCATGATATTCTTCGATTGCGTGGAGTGCAAGCAGTAACTAAATACATCGTTAATGAAGTACAAGAAGTATATAGATTACAGGGGGTACAAATCAACGATAAACATATTGAAGTAATTGTAAAACAAATGCTAAGAAAAGCAACGATTATTAATCCAGGAGATTCTAATTTTTTAAAAGGAGAACAAGTAGAATATTCAAAAATTAAAATTACGAATAGAAAACTAAAAAAATTAAAAAAAATAAAAGCTACATTTGAAAGAAATTTACTCGGAATTACTAAAGCATCTCTCGCAACCGAATCATTTATATCCGCAGCGTCATTCCAGGAAACAACAAGAGTATTAACTGAAGCAGCAGTTTCTGGTAAAAAAGATGATCTAAAAGGATTAAAAGAAAATGTTATTGTTGGAAGACTTATTCCGGCTGGAACTGGATATATTTATCATAATAAAAGAATTTATGAAAGAGATAAAATACTTAATGAATATTCTAAAACACATAATGAATCTATCATTTCTAATGATGATATCATAAAGTAATGAATTAAATATATTATTTAAGATTAAAATACATATTTATTTGTGAGAGCTATTATTAATAAGCTATCACAAATATATTATTATGTATAAATTTAAAAAAAAATATTATACAAACTATATATTGATATATAATATCGTTGTATATGAATTTCATATAAATCACCAATTTTAAATTAATTTAAATAATAAATTACAAAATATTCATACAATAAAATCGATACAAAACAATATTTTAAAATATTTTTAAAAATATACATGTTAAATTTACAATTTGATCAATCAAAACATAATATTTTTTTATTCATTCTATCAATATATGACATACCAAATGCTGATAATACAAAAGTTAAATGAACAATTACACACCACATAATTTTATCATCTAAGACTTTTTCTGCTTCCATAAATAATCGTAAAAGATGAACAGAAGAAATTGCTACAATTGATGAAGCTACTTTGTTTTTAATAGAATTAACATCCATAGTGCCCATCCAACTTAATCGTTCTTTATTATCTTGAATATTCATTCTGGAAATGAAATTTTCATATCCCGAAAACATGACCATGACTAATAAACCACCAACTAGAGCTATATCAATTAATGATAATACAATTAATACTAATCCAGATTCCGACATAATTAAAATTTCAGGAATAATAAAAATAATTTGTTGAAAAAATTTTAATGTTAATAATATAAAACCAAAAGATAAACCAATATATACAGGAAACATTAACCACCGAGAAGCATAAATGGTTTTTTCAATAATTTTTTCCATATTTATCCTCTTTAAAAATATTACAAATTAAATATTAAAAACTAATTTAAAACATATTAATTTAAAATAATAAATTACGTACATAATAATTTTAATTACATATAATATATCCATAAATTATTTTTAGGTATTTTATTAAATGAATTTATTCAAATGCAATATTTTGATTACAAGATAAATAATTTAAAAAATATATTATTTAATTAATAACTTTTAGGTATTTATTAATATATTAAAATTAATGGATAAAATTATGAAATTATACAACAAAATAATTCAAACGGCTTTAATAAGTGTATCTGATAAATCTAATCTCATCAAATTATGTAAAGAATTACAAAATAAAAAAATAAAAATATTTTCAACTCACGGAACAGAAAAAAAATTAAAAGAAAATAATATCACGGCATCTCAAATATCTGAAATTACTCAATATCCAGAAATTATGAATGGACAAATCAAAACAATACATCCAAAAATTTTTAGCGGAATATTAAGTAATGAAATAGATGATCAACAATTTATTAAAGATCATCAAATCACCACTATTGACATGATAATAGTGAATTTCTATCCATTTAATCATGTAAATATAAATCAAAATATCGAAAAACAAATTGATATTGGTGGCCCTGCAATGGTACGAGCTGCAGCAAAAAACTATAAACATACCGTAGTTTTAACAGATCCATCAGATTATGATAAAATTTTAAACGAAATTAATCAACATGGATACGTAAAACTTGAAACTAAACTACAATTGGCTTATAAAGCATTTAAATATGTAAATAAATACGATAATATGATTACAAAATATTTTAATTTAAAAAGAAACAATACCTTTAAATTAAAATCGAATAATTTACTACCTAACAAAATAAAATTGATTTACTATAAACAAAAAAAATTAAAATACGGAGAAAATCCACATCAAAAATCTGCATTATATACATTATATCCTGAACAAACAACAGGATTAATTAATTCTTTACGTCAAATCCATGGAGCAGAATTATCTTATAATAATATATACGATGCATATATTGCATTAAAATGTGTTAATCAATTCCAAAAACCATCTTGTGTTATTGTTAAACATGGAACACCATGCGGAGCAGCAATTTCAGATAATATATTTTCTGCGTATTTATCTGCCTATAAAAGTGATGAAATTTCAGCATTTGGAGGTATTATTGGTTTTAATACAATAATTGATTCGAACACTATCAACCAAATTTTAAATACACAGTTTGTAGAATTAATTATTGGGCCAGAAATTACTCCTGAAGCATTAGAATTAATAAGAAATAAAAATAAAATTAAAGTTTTAATATGTCAGTATCAAAAAAATAAAAATAATATACCTTTTATTGAATTTAAAACTATCGATGATGGCTTATTAGTACAAGAATCAAATGTAGAAATTAGTAAAACAAAAAAATTAACTATAGTAAGTAAAAAAAAACCCACCAAATCAGAAATAAAAACTGCCATATTTTGTTGGAAAATAGCAAAATTTTGTAAATCAAATGCAATTGTTTATGGTTACGATTTTAAAACAATAAGTATAGGTTCTGGACAAACAAGCCGAATAGATGCAGTAAAAATTGCTAACTATAAATACTTTCAAAAACTTCAAAAAAATCAAATAAATAAAAAAAATATTATCATGGCTTCAGATGCATTTTTTCCATTTAAAGATAGTATTCAAGAAGCAATATATGCAGGAGTATCATGCATTATACAACCAGGAGGATCAATTAGAGATCATGAAATCATCAAAACAGTTAACGATAATAATATATCTATGATATTTACACATGTTAGAAGTTTTTATCATTAAATTTATAATACAATCATATTAAAAACATATTTATATTACTTTTTGAAACAAAACAAAAGGGAAATATAACCCTTTTGTTTAAATAATGTTATATAGTTAATGTTTCAAATTTTTTACGAATTTTTTTAGTAGCAATCATCATATTCTTTAAAGATGATATAGTTTCTTTCCAATTTCTAGTTTTTAATCCACAATCCGGATTCACCCATAAACGATTAATTGGAATATATTTTATAGCTTGTTCTAATAAATAAACAATCTGGTCAACGCTAGGAATATTTGGTGAATGTATATCGTATACACCAGGACCAATTTCATTAGGATATTCAAAAGTTTTAAAAAATTCTAATAAATCCATATGAGATCGCGCAGTTTCAATAGTAATAACATCCGCATCTAATTGAACAATAGCATCCATGATATCACTAAATTCACAATAACACATATGAGTATGAATTTGAGTAGTATCTTGTACTTTGGAAGAGGAAATTCTAAAAGATTGAGTTGCCCAAGATAAATATTTTTTCCAATCTATTTTTCGTAAAGGTAATCCTTCCCGAAGAGCAGGTTCATCAATTTGAATTATATTAATCCCAGCTCTTTCTAAATCTAACACTTCATCACGTAATGCTAATGCGATTTGATTAGATATTATTTGTTTTGGTAAATCTTCTCGAATAAAAGACCAACATAATATAGTAACAGGTCCAGTTAACATGGCTTTAACAGGTTTTTTTGTTATAGATTGTGCATATTTAGACCATTCTATTGTAATTGGGTTCTTACGATAAACATCCCCAACAATTACAGGTGGTTTAACACATCTTGACCCATAACTTTGTACCCATCCATAATTAGTAAATATAAAACCTGCTAAATGCTCACCAAAATATTCTACCATATCATTACGTTCAGATTCTCCATGCACTAAAACATCAATATCTAATAATTCTTGTTGTTGAATAGCATATTGAATATGTTTTTTAATTTCATTTTGATATTTATGGAAATCAATCTTTCCTTTCTTAAATTGTAAACGTAATGCACGAATATCATCGGTTTGAGGAAATGATCCAATAGTAGTAGTAGGTAAAACAGGAAAATGGAAAGTATTTTTTTGAACTTTTGAACGAACTGAATAAACTGAATGTCGTTTTTTATCATTATAAGTAATATTCATTAGTTGATTTTTTACAAAATCATTATTTACCATTTCTGATTTAGCATGACTATGTAATAAATCAGTCCAGGACTGTAATATACTAGAATCATTATCGTTTAAGGCTAAAGTCAATAAATTTAATTCATAACACTTTTGTAAAGCAAAAGAAAACCAATTTTTTATTTCTAATGGAATATTATTTTCAAGTCTTAAATCAACTGGGCTATGCAATAAAGAACAAGAAGATCCAATCCATACATTTCTTTTAAATTTTAAAAAATTTTGAATAACATCAAACCAAAACTTTAAATCTGATTTCCAAATATTTCGACCATTAATAACACCTAAAGATAACACCCAATCATGAGGTATCTTTCGATTTAAAACAGATAAATCATACTTTCCATGTGTTAAATCAATATGCAAACCTTGTACGGGAAAATTTACTATATCATTTAAATTATGATTAATACTTTCAAAATATGTAGTTAATAGTAACTTCAAATCACTCTTTAAAATATCATAAGTCATTTTAAATGCATGCATCCAATCAGATGGTAAATCAAAAACTAAAATTGGTTCATCAATTTGAATCCACTCAATACCTTTTTCATAAATTTTATTTAAAATTTTTTGATAGACTTTTAATAAATTTGGTAATAAACTTAATCGATTAAATTTAACTCCTGTAATTTTTCCTAACCATAAATAAGTCATAGGACCTAAAATTACAGGTTTTACTGAATAACCTTTATTAATTGCTTCATCAATTTCATCAAATAACTGATTCCAAGATAAATTAAAATCCTGATTTTTTACAAACTCTGGAACAATATAATGATAATTCGTATCAAACCATTTTGTCATTTCGCAAGCTAAAACTGAAGATTTATTTAATGCTGTGCCTCGAGCCATATAAAATAATGTATCTAAATCAATTGAACCATCAATATTACGATGTCTTTCGGGAATATTCCCCAACATCATACTTGTAGTTAAAACATGATCATACCACGAAAAATCACCAACCGAAATCAAATTAATTCCTGATGAACTTTGATCTTTCCAATTTTTATACCTTAATTTCTTCCCAATTTTTAATAATTCGATTTTCGAAATTTTTCCAGACCAATAATTTTCCTGAGCAAATTTCAATTCTCGATGTGCACCAATTCTAGGAAATCCTAGAATATGATTTATAATATCCATAAAATATATCCCGTATTAAATAACATTTTTACAACAAATTAATCGATTTAGAATATTTACTATATAACTATTGTTATAATTATCAATTTAAATTAATATTTAAAATTAAAAATAAATTAAATTAATATTATTAAATAAATTTTAAAAAAATTAAATATATGTAATTAAAAATTTTAAAAATATTTTTAATAAAAATAAAAAAATTTTAACATATAAAAAATAAAAATTTATATTATGATTACATTATAACTATATTGAATAAACACATTCTATTTAAAAAAAATAATTTTACATTTTTTAAAAAAATCATAATCAAATTTTTAAAAATATTTTTATAATTAATACATTAAAATAAAATTATTAAAAAATAATAAAATATAAAAATAATATTAAATATGAATAAAGATAACAACTTGCACTGAATAATATATTTTATACAAATGAAAAATCTTTTAAATTATACCTATATATATAAATAATAAATATTAAAAAATATATTTAATTTTCTATAGCACATTTTAATTTTTTCATGGCATTTTTTTCTAATTGACGAACTCGCTCAGCTGAAATACCATAATTATTAGCTATCTCTTGTAAAGTAATTTTATTACGATATCTCAACCAACGAGCATGAATAATATATCGACTACGCGAATCTAATTCTAACATGGCATTATTCAATTTACTATTGGAATATTTTTGCCAATTCTCTTTTTCTATTGTATAAGAAAAATCTGATTTTGAATCATTTAAATATGAAATTATATTATTAGTATTAAAGCTTTGATTATGTATGCCTGTAGCTGGATAAATAGTAACATCTTGTACAGATAATCGTTTTTCCATATCTTGAACATCTTGAATGCTAACACCAAGTTGATTTGCAACCAATTTAACTTCATTTGAACTAAACCAGCCTAATCTTTTTTTATTTTTTCTTAAATTAAAAAATAATTTTCTTTGTGATTTTGTTGTTGCAATTTTGACAATTCGCCAATTTTTCAATACATATTCATGAATCTCAGATTTAATCCAATGCACAGCAAATGAAACTACTCTTACATTAACATTAGGATTAAATCTACGAACTGCTTTCATAAGACCAATATTTCCTTCTTGAATTAAATCTGCTTGAGATAATCCATAACCAGAATATTTTTTTGCAATATATACTACAAATCTTAAATGAGATAGGATAATAGTCTGTGCTGCTTTTAAATCACCATTATAATATAACTTCTCAGTTAAAATACGCTCTTGATCAGCTGACAACATATCTAATTTATTAACAGTACGAATATAAGAATTTAAATCTCTTAAAGGAATGGCATGTAATGTTTGAATCTTATTAAGCATATTCACTTTCCATATTAATAAATGATCATATAATACTTATAATTTTCAATATCTTAAAAATTTTTAAAATATAAAACAATAAATAGTCATTAATTTAAAATATAAGTATTTATAATAAAACATAAAAACTTTTAAAATCAATGTATACATACCCATTTAAATATTATTTTTTTTTAATATTCCTTTAATAAATTTTCGAGAATTAAACACTATTAAATCATTTACAGTTTCTCCTGAACCAATATATTTAATTGGAATAGGAAATTCATTTAATATAGAAAATATTACTCCACCTTTTGCCGTACCATCTAATTTAGTTAATACAATACCAGTTAACTTGACTGATTGATTAAAAATCTTTGTTTGCTGAAAAGAATTTTGTCCATTACATGCATCCAATATTAGTAATATTTCATCTGGTTCGGAAAAGTTTTTTTTTTTAATAACACGAACAATTTTTTTTAACTCTTCCATCAGATTTTTTTTATTATGTAATCTTCCTGAAGTATCAATAATTAATATTTCAATTTTATTAGATTGCGCAAAATTAATAGAATTAAATACTACAGAAGCTGGATCTGATCCAAATGATTGCGAAATAACTGGTATAGAAATTTTATTCCCAAAAAAATTTAACTGATCAACAGCAGCTGCTCTAAAAGTATCTGCAGCAGATAATGCAACAGATTTTCCTAAATTTTTATAGAAATACGCTAATTTCCCTATTGTAGTTGTTTTTCCAACACCATTTACACCAATAACTAATATAATATATAATTTATTATTATTAATAATTGATTTATTTTGAATTAAATGATCATGTTTATTTAAAATAGAAAGCATAATATATCTTAAATGATCATATAAATTATCTTCATTTTTCAAAATACCTGATTTATTTTGTTGAATTAAATAATCAATAATAATTTTTGTAGTATGTACCCCAAAATCGGATATTAACAATTGTTCTTCTAATTTTTCAAAAAAAATATGATTAATACTATCTGTTTTAAAAAAATTTTTAATTTGGAATGACAAAGCATCCCTAGTGCGTTTAAATCCAAGTTGTATATTTTTAAAAATATTCATTGTTCCTAAAAAAAATAATTGTTCATAATTAAACAAGATTTATTAACTTGATTTACATTAATCATTAGATGTTTTGTATTTTGAAATAAATTGTGATTTCATAAATTATAAAAATCAATAAAATCTTTACTACTATGAAAAATAAATATCAAAACGGAAAAATCTATATTATTGCAGGATATTTAAAGGGAAGAATAATAAATACATTTAATCATAAAAGATTACGACCAACCACTAACAGAATGAAAGAAACAATATTTAATTGGATATCCCAAAAAATTCATAATGCATATTGTTTAGATTGTTTTTCTGGGAGTGGTGCTTTAGGTATTGAATCTATCTCCCGATATGCTAAATTTGCAACATTATTAGAAATAGACCAAAAAATATATAATAACTTATACAATAATATAAAACAATTAAACATTAAGAATATTAATATTATTCGAACAAATACACTAACATGGTTAAAAATTAATAAAAAAAAATATGATATTATTTTTTTAGATCCTCCATTTAAAGAAAATACATTACAAAAAACTATTTTTTTATTAGAAAAAACACATTGCATAAAAAAATCAGGATATATATATATAGAAAATTTAATATCTAACAAAAATATTAAAATACCCAATAACTGGAAATTATGGAAAAAAAAATATACCAGTAAAATAAGTTATGCAATATATCAAGAAAGTACACAATAAAAAAAATATTTTTTATAAAACGTTAAAGTATGAATAATAATATAAATTAAAATATTTTTTAATATATTTTTGAGGAAAATATGAATAAAAATATCACAATATTAAATCGTCTAAAAAAAATTATTCCTAATCATATTAAACCAAAATTTTACAATGATTATGAATTATTAAAATGGCACGAACAACAAAGTAAATTACTTTCTCGGATAATTAAAAAGAATAACCAAATAATCAAACATCAATCTATTATAGAAAAATCTGGCATTCAAAAACTGTATACCAATTGTTCGTTCAAAAATTATTATATCGAACATGAGGGTCATCGAAAAGTATTAGAATCTGCCAAAAAATATGCAAAGGAATTTGATAAACATGAAGATAGTTTTATTTTTTCCGGAAAACCCGGAACAGGTAAAAATCACCTGGCTTGCGCAATAAGTAATTATTTAATATCATATGGAAAAAATGTATTAATTTTAACAATATCTGACCTGATGTCCAACTTAAAAGATACTTTTAATAATCATCAATATCATCTAACTGAAAAAAAAATATTAAATAAATTAAATCAAATGGATTTACTAATTCTAGATGAAATCGGAATTCAAATAGCATCAAGATATGAAAAAAATATTATCAATCAAATCATAGATAGAAGAGCTGCATCTAAAAAATCTACCGGTATGATATCTAATTTGGATTATAATCAAATGGAAAAATTACTCGGAGAAAGAGTAATGGATAGAATGTGTATCGGTAATAGTTTATGGTTAAATTTTGGCTGGAAAAGTTATCGAAGAAAAATTAAGTAAGAGTAATAAATAGTTAATAATTAATAAATAATAAATAATAAATATATTTAAAAAAAATTATCTATTAATTCTTGAATGATATTTTTCTGTACGAATATCCACCTTAATGATATCTCCCTCTTGTATAAAGAGTGGAACCTTTAATATTGCACCAGTGGTTACTTGACAAAATTTAGTATTCTTTACATTAGAAATTACATCTGAAGAAACTTCTGGAGTAACATTAATCACTTTAAGTTCAACAAAATTATTAATAATTATTCCAATTGGCTTATCATTCCATAAAGTAACTAAATAATTATGTTGTTCTATCAACCATTTCATTTTATCTTGGATAATAAATTTTTCTACTAAAATTTGATCAAACGTTTGTTCATTCATAAAATACAAAAATTTACTATCATGATAAAGATAAAGTAAATTAATATCAATAATATCAGCATGTTTTAAACAATCAGTAGAACGAAAAGTTTTTTCAATTAGTTGTTTATTTAATAAATTTCTTAACTTAACTCGAGAAAATGATTGTCCTTTTCCTGGTTTAACAAACTGAACAGATTCAATACAATAAGGAAAATTTTCAAAAATTACTTTTAAACCAGATTTAAAATGATTAGTATAATACAATATCATAAATTTATAAGTAAAATAAATATGTTTTAAAATGAAATATTTAATAAAATAAAAATATTATATATTTACTATTATATAAGAAAATTTTTGGAATTAATATGTATTTAAAAATCTAATAATCACCCTAAATAATTTTCTTTATATTATAAAGGGTAATTATTAATATATTCTAAAATGTATAAAAAAAATTACATCATTCCACCCATACCACCACCCATACCTGGAGTAGGTGAAGGAAGATCATTTTTATCTTCTTTAGCTAAATCTGTTACCATACATTCTGTAGTAATCATTAAACCAGCAACAGAAGCTGCATATTGTAAAGCAGAACGAGTTACTTTAGTAGGGTCTAAAATACCAAAATCAATCATATCTCCATATTGATCAGTTGCAGCATTATATCCATAATTCCCCGTTCCATCTTTGACATTATTAGTAACTACTGAAGGTTCTTCTCCAGAGTTAGAAACTATTTGACGAAGCGGAGCTTCCATTGCGCGTAATGCAACTCTAATACCAACATTCTGATCTTCATTTTGACCTAAAATATTAGAAATTTTACCAGCAACCCGAACTAATGCAACACCTCCCCCTGCAACTACACCTTCTTCAACTGCAGCACGAGTTGCATGTAAAGCATCTTCAACACGAGCTTTCTTTTCTTTCATTTCTACTTCAGTAGCGGCTCCTACTTTTAATACTGCTACGCCACCGGAAAGTTTTGCTAAACGTTCATTAAGTTTTTCTTTATCGTAATCAGAAGTAGCATCTTGCGATTGTTGGCGAATATGATTTACTCTATTTCTAATAGCTACCTTATCACCACAACCGTCAATAATAGTTGTTGTATCCTTTGTAATAACCACACGTTTTGCTTGACCTAAATCTTCTAAAGTAGATTTTTCTAATTCCATTGCTAATTCTTCAGAAATTACTGTCCCATTAGTCAATACCGCAATATCTTCCAACATCTCTTTTCTACGATCCCCAAAACCAGGAGCTTTTACAGCAGCTACTTTGACAATTCCTCGCATAGAATTTACAACTAAGGTAGCTAATGCCTCTCCTTCTAAGTCTTCAGAGATAATTAACAATGGTTTACTAGATTTTGCAACTGATTCTAATAGAGGAAGTAATTCACGAATATTAGAAATTTTTTTATCTGCCATTAAAATATAAGGATTATCTAATTCAACTACTCCGGTCTCAGATTTATTGATAAAATAAGGTGATAAATAACCACGATCAAACTGCATACCTTTTACAACTTCTAATTCATCTTGTAATCCTGTACCTTCTTCTACTGTAATAACACCGTCATTTCCTACTTTTTCCATAGCATCAGCAATTAACATACCAACATTTTCGTCAGCATTAGCAGAAATAGTACCTACTTGAGTAATTGCTTTAGAATCAGAACACGGAACAGACATATTTTTTAGTTCTTGAACAGCTTTGATTACTGCTTTATCAATCCCACGTTTTAAATCCATAGGATTCATTCCAGCAGCAACTGCTTTTAATCCTTCGTTTACAATAGATTGTGCTAATAAAGTAGCAGTAGTTGTTCCATCACCAGCAGCATCATTTGCTTTCGATGCTACTTCTTTAACCATTTGTGCTCCCATATTTTCAAATTTATCTTCTAATTCAATTTCTCTAGCTACTGAAACACCATCTTTTGTAATACTTGGAGCGCCAAATGACTTATCTAAAATAACATTTCTTCCCTTTGGACCTAGGGTTACTTTTACAGCATCTGCTAATACATTTACACCCCGAAGCATTTTTACACGTGCCTCATTACCAAACTTTACATCTTTAGCTGCCATATATCATATTTTCCTTGTATATTCTGAATGGATTTATAAAGAGTATACTATTTTTCAACAATTGCTAAAATATCGCTTTCAGTTAAAATTAATACATCTTCATTATCAATTTTTTCAGTTTTAGCACCATAACCTTCATTAAAAATGACAATATCACCAACTTTAACATCTAGAGGTTTTAACTGACCATTATCTAAAATACGGCCATTACCTACTGCAATAATTTTTCCGCGAGTAGATTTTCCTGCAGCAGATCCAGTCAGAAAAATACCACCGGCTGATTTTGATTCCACTTCCTGTTTTTTAACAATAACTCGATCATGCAATGGACGAATCTTCATTACATTATACTCCTTAATTGATTACCTCAAATTAATTATATTTAAAATATATTTAAATTTAAAAATTTTATTGAAAAAAACGTTACGTGATTATATTCATATATGTGGATCGATCGATATATTTTCAAGAGTACCAAAAAATTAAATTAATACAATATTTTATATATATCACTAAAATTAAATTAAAACATTACAAAATAAAACTATTGACATTTATTAACATTTAATGCTTTAATTTATACTATAGTTTAATTTGCCCGAATAGCTCAGTTGGTAGAGCAAGGGACTGAAAATCCCTGTGTCGGTGGTTCAATTCCACCTTCGGGCATATTAATTTTAAAAAACTATTATCATCTACTTACCAATACAAAAAGTAGAAAATATAGAATTCAAAATTTGATTAGAAGTTACTTTTCCTGTAATTTCTCCTAAAATATTCTGAATAGATTTTAAATCTTCTGCTAATAATTCTACGTTTCTTTCAATCATCCATATCTTTTTAATATTTTTAATTTTTTTTTGTACGCGTGATAAAATATCTATATGTCGACGACGCGCTAAAAAAATTTCTCCTGGAATAACATTTTTTCCAAGCGCTTGCTTTTTTAAATGATTTTTTAAAATTTCAATTCCAGATCCTGTTTTTGCAGAAAGATAAATGCATGAATAGCCAAAATTACTTTTTTTTATATACGATTTTTTTTTGGAAAGATCTGATTTATTAAATAAAATAGTAATTCGTTGATTTAGAATAAATTTTTTTATAAAATCAGAAATATATTTTTTCTTTTTAAATTTTTCTGATGTATCATCAATAACTAAAAGAATATGATCAGATAATTTAATTTGTTCGATAGTTTTTTTTATACCTAAAATTTCTATAATATTATCTGTGGATCGTAAACCAGCAGTATCACTAATATGAAATGTTATTCCATCAATTTGAAAACTTTCATTTAAAATATCGCGAGTTGTTCCTTCAATATCTGTTACAATTGCAGCATTATCTAATAATAATGCGTTAAATATACTTGATTTTCCTGAATTAGGTTTTCCAACTAGAGAAACTTTTACTCCTTCTTGTAACAAAAATCCAGAATTGGAAATTTTATTAATATCAATTAGTTTCAAAAAAATATTATTAATATCTTGAGTAATTTTATGATCAAGAATACGAGTATCATCTTCAGGAAAATTAATTGAAGCTTCCACTAAAACTCTAATTTTATTAACTTGCAATATTAAACTATTAATCTCCTTCGAAAAAAAACCCTGCAGAGATCTTAATGAAGATTTTACAGCTGCTTCAGAATTCGCATGAATTAGATCCATAATAGATTCAGCTTGAATTAAATCTATTTTATTATTTAAAAAAGAACGTTCAGAAAATTCACCAGGATTTGCTAAACGAATACCATGAATAGAAAGAATAGTTTTAATTAATAAATCTAAAATCGTTGGATTACCATGACAATGCAATTCAAGAACATCCTCTCCTGTACAAGAATTTGGTTTTGGAAACCATAAAGCAATTCCTGAATCAATAACAGCACCCAGATTATCTATAAATTTTGAATAATATGCATATCTAGGAATCGGAATTTTACCTAATACTTTATAAGCAACTCTTTTAGAATGAATACCAGATATTTTTAATATACCTACACCGGATCGTCCATATGGTGTACAAGGAGCCACTATAGTATCATAAAACATAAATTTTTTATTAATATCAACATTGTATTATTAAAATAACATATTTTATAAAAGTCATCATTTTAAAATTGTATTATTTTTCTTATTTTTTTTTATATTCTGAAATTCTTTATAAATAATAATTTGTTGTATAATAGTTACAATATTACCCACAAGATAATATAATACTAGTCCTGATGGAAACCATAAAAAAATAAAAGATAGAAAAATAGGTACAAGATTCATGATATTTTGTGTTCTACTATCATTTTTAACTAAATCTGGAGGGGAAGTTTTTTGAATATAAAAAGTAGTAATTCCCATAATAATAGGAAGAATATAAAATGGATCACGATCAGACAAATCATAAATCCAAAATAAAAAAGGAGAATGGCGTAATTCGATAGAATTTACTAACATAGAATATAACGATAAAAAAATTGGCATTTGAATTAGTACTGGTAAAAAACCTCCTAATGGATGAATATTTTCATCTTTATATAATTTTAAAACAAATTGATTTAATCTAACCGTATCATTTTTAAACTTTTCTTTTAAAGTATTAATTTGAGGTTGTAAAGATTTTATCTTAGCTATTGTAAGATATTGAAATTTAGTTAAAGGATACATTAAAAATCGCATAATAAATGTAATAATAATAATAGAAATACCCCAATTTCCAGTTATATTATGTAATATATTTAAAAATAAAAAACATGGTCTAGATAAAAACCATAAAAATCCATAATCTATTGATAAACCCAGCGAAGAATTAATTAATGACATTTTGTGTTGAATTTTTGGACCAGCCCATAATATACTTCTTAAAATCTTTTTCTGGCCAGAAAAAATACTAATATCTAACGTATGATATTCAATTACTACTTGATTATCATGTAAATAATATGCATGCATCATATTCTGATTTTTAGGATTCATAATCCAGGAAATAATAAAATACTTTTGAGATGATCCAATCCAACCATCATGAGAAAAAATTTTTATATTTCGACCACGATAAATATCATCAAATGAAAATTTATTATACTTATTATTATCCGAATAATAAGATATATTACTTAAATGATTAGTATTTGAAGATATATGAAAAATATTTTTTTTCTTTTGAATTAAAAATTTTTCTTGAATTTTTCCAAATAAATTTAAATTTACTGAAAATATATTTAAATTATGTATGTAATATTCAATCTGTATATCATATGATCCTCTTTTAAAAATAAAATTTTTAATGTATTGTACACCATTTTTTGATACGAATTCTACTGGAACACGTAATATTTTTTGATCATTTGCTAATTTATAATGTTTAAAATTAATTGCATAATTTTTATCTATGAATTTTAGAGATTCATTGCTTAATAAACCTTCTTGGATTTTATAAATAGATGTTTTTTGTTTATTAAATAGTATAAATTTTTTAAATGAATTTAAATGTTCTTGATATTGAAGTAATTTAATTTCCTTAATATTACCATTAGATAAATTAATTATTACATTCATTACATCAGTCTTAACATGAACATTATTTATTTGACTATCATTTTTTAACGAAGATTCTATTAAATTATGAGAAACTTTTACTGATTTAAAATTAAAATTTTTTATTGAGATATTCCATTGTTTCCATGAAAAAATTATTAATAATAAACATAAAAAAATCAAAAAAATACGTTTTAAACACATAATTAATATTCTCATTTCTTTAAAACATTTTAAAATATTTTAATATTTTTAAAAAAAATACATAATTAAATCAATTATTAATAACAATGATTAATTTATTTAAAAAAAGAATTATTATATATAATAACGCATCCATAAATGTTTTAAAAGAATTTGTATTTTATTTTTTTGAAGTATCAACATATTTGGTTTAACTATGATAACAAAGTCAAAATACATTAAACGATATTGAATTAAGCGAAAACTCTCCCGAATTAATCTTTTAAATAAATTTCTTTGATGAGAATATTTTGAAACTTTTTTAGAAACTATTATACCTAATCTAGGATAATTTAATTGATTACTTCGATACAAAATAATAATTTCAGATATTTCATATTTTTTAGAACACTTAAAAACATTATTAAAATCATCAGAATTTAATAAACGCATTTTTTTTGAAAAAGATAACTTTCGCATGTATATATTTATCAAGACTTAGAAGATATAGTTAAACGTATGCGTGATTTATTTCGACGGCGAGATAAAATATATCGACCGTTTTTTGTTGACATACGAGATCGAAATCCATGTACTCTATTACGTTTTAAAATAGAAGGTTGAAAAGTTCTTTTCATTAATCTAGACCTAAATCAAGATATAAATATTAAAATAATAAATTATTATATTATACTTTATAATTTGAATTTAATAAATTATTTAAAGTATTATTTTTTAATCCAATTTAAAAAGGAAGATTAAAAATGCACTTTATTATAGAAAAAACAATACTTTTAAAACCACTGCAAAAATTAAATAGTTTATTATCAATTAATATTGAAAATCCAATCCTAAATAATATACTCTTAAAAGTACAATCGAAATATTTATTTTTGATTAGTACTAATTTAGAAATAGAATTAGTATCTAAAATACCATGTCAAAAAAACTATAAAAATGGAAGTATTACCGTACCCGGAAAAAGATTATTAAATATTATCCGAAGTTTTCCAAATGATGCTATGATTGAAATAAAAATACAAGGAAATTATATAAAAATTTTTTATCAAAATATCTTTTTTATAATTTCTATATCAGAAAGCAAAAATTTTCCAAAATTTAAAACAGAAGATAATATTATTGAAATTTTTGTATCTCAAAAAAAAATTAGAGATATTATTCATAATACACAATTCTCAATGGCAAAACAAGATGTTAGAAATTATTTAAATGGATTATATTTAGAAATCAAAAAAAATAAAATATCAGCAATTACTACAGATGGATATCGCATGTCTATATCTACTGTAAAAATCGAACAATCAATTCAAAATCATTCTATGATTATACCCCGAAAAACTATTACAGAATTAATTAAAATATTAAAAGAAACTGATGACACATTTAAAATGAAAGTCGGAAAAAAAATGTTACAAATTTATACAAAAGAATACATTATATCGAGTAAATTAATTGATCATGATTTTCCCGATTATAAAAGTATATTAATTGATAATTTCGATCAAACAATCATAATTAATCGTAATAAATTACAATCCGCATTAAATCGAGCTTACGTATTATCTAGTAATAAATCAAAAGGAGTAAAATTAACTTTTAACAATCAGATATGTACTGTTAGTTTTCATAATGAATATGAAGAAAAAATTCAAGAACGATTTAGAATTAATTATTCAAATAAAATAATAGAATTAACAATGAATATTCATTATATAATGGAAGTAATTAACGTAATTGAAGAAAATGATATTAAAATATTATTAAATCAATCAACAAATAGTATATATATAAAAAATATTAACGAATATTATTCGACTTATATAATTATGCCATTAATTATATAAATATATATTCTTATACTAAATATATATTAAAAAAAATAAAATATTTATTAAAATTTAATTAAATGAATTCATTAAATTAATATAAATAACGTATTTATATTGTATATTGTATTAAAAATAAAAAATTAGGAAAATAATTAATGTCAAATTCTTACAACTCATCTAATATAAAAATTTTGAAAGGATTAGATGCAGTTCGAAAACGACCAGGAATGTATATTGGAAACACGGATGATGGAAGCGGATTACATCATATGGTGTTTGAAGTTGTAGATAATTCGATCGATGAAGCATTAGCTGGTTATTGTAAAAATATAGAAGTAATTATTCATTCAGATAATTCTGTTTCAGTCCAAGATGATGGAAGAGGAATTCCTGTTGATATACATCAAGAAGAAAACATTTCAGCAGCAGAAGTTATTTTAACAATGTTACACGCAGGAGGAAAATTTGATAACAGTACATATAAAATATCAGGAGGATTACACGGAGTAGGTATTTCAGTGGTTAATGCATTATCAAATAAATTAAAACTCACTATATATAAACAAAAAAAAATTTATCAACAAGAATATTCAAATGGAAAACCAATTAATTCATTAAAAATAATTGGAGATACAAAAAAAAATGGAACTAAAATTCAATTTTGGCCAAGTCATAAAATTTTTACAAATATTATTTCTTTTAAATACGAAATAATTTCTCAAAGATTACAAGAATTATCTTTTTTAAATTCTAATGTAACTATGTCAATAAAAGATATCTCCAAAAATTTACACGCAACATATCATTATAAAGGTGGTATTAAAAGTTTCATTAAATTTATCAGTAAACAAAAAAAACCTATTCATAATCAAGTAATATATTTTAATACCATTAAAAAAAATATTTATATTGAAATTGCTATACAATGGAATGATTCTTTTGAAGAGAAAATATATTGTTTTACAAACAATATACCCCAAAAGGATGGAGGAACACACTTATCTGGTTTTAGAACAGGTATGACAAGAACTATAAATAATTATATTAATCGTGAAGGATATGTAAAAAATCAAAAAATTCATACAACAAGAGAAGATATTAAAGAAGGATTAGTAGCAATTATTTCAATAAAATTTCAAAATCCAAGATTTTCTTCTCAAACTAAAGAAAAATTAGTATCTTCCGAAATCAAATCAGTAATAGAATCAATTATTACAGAATATCTTTCAGAATTTCTTTTAGAAAATCCAGACGATTCAAAAATTATTATTAATAAAATCATTCATGCAGCAAAAGTTAGAGAAGCAGCAAAAAAAATTCGAGAAATTAGTAAAAAAAAAGGATTATTAGAATCGACAGGACTTCCAGGGAAACTTGCTGATTGCCAAGAAAAAAACCCACAATTTTCAGAAATTTATTTAGTAGAAGGAGATTCTGCTGGGGGATCTGCAAAACAGGGTCGCAATCGAAAAAATCAGGCAATTCTACCATTAAAAGGAAAAATACTTAATGTAGAAAAAGCAAAATTTGAAAAAATGATTTCTTCAAATGAAATTAGAACAATTATTACTGCGTTAGGATGTGGGGTCAGTAAATTAGAATATAATCCCGAAAAATTACGTTATCATAATATAATTATCATGACTGATGCTGATATTGACGGATCTCATATCCGGACATTACTTTTAACATTTTTTTATCGTTATATGCCAGAAATTATTGAAAAAGGACATGTTTATATAGCTCAACCTCCTTTATATAAAATTCAAATTGGAAAAAAAAGTATATATATTAAAAACCTGCAAGAAATGCATCAAGAACAAATTAAAATCGCTTTAGATAATTTAAAATCATATAACCTTAAACATAATGAAAAAAGTTTTAATTTCGAAAAATTAGAAAAAATTATATTAGAATATCAAATGATTCAAAATAATTTAAACCAAAATCAATATAATCTATCTAGCAGTATTTTATCTGCGTTAATTAATGAACCAATTTTAAAAAATCTAAATGATAAAAATCATGTAAAAAATTGGATAGAAAAATTTCTTATAAATCTAAATTATGAATCAAAATATATTAAATATTCCTATGATATAAAAGAAAACTTTGAAAAAAATATATTTGAACCAATAATATTAAAATTCAATCAGTTAAATTCAAAAAAAAATATATATTTTATCAATGAAAAATTAGTGCTTAGTAATGAATATCATAAAATTATTAAACTACAAGAAAAATGGAAAATATTAATAAATCAAAATAAATATATTAAAAAAGGAGAAAAAAAAATACCCATTAAAAATTTAAAAAAAATTATTAAATGGCTAATTGAAGAATCAAAAAAAAGAATTAAAATACAACGATATAAAGGATTAGGTGAAATGAACCCAAATCAACTTTGGGAAACTACTATGAATCCAAAAACAAGAAATATGTTACAAATTACTATTAAAGACGCAAGTTCTGCCAATAAATTATTTAATATTTTAATGGGAGATATAGTTGATCCCAGAAAAAACTTTATTGAGAAAAATGCGTTAAGAGTTGAAAATATTGATATTTAAAAAAAATTAATTATATTAAATAATATTATTAATTTTATAAAGTCGGCAGGATGATTGATAATATTAATTTACCTGCCGTATTTTAAATTTAACTATATTTTTTAACTATTTCTAAAACTTTTAATTTTGCATTAATTTCTAAAAGTGTTTTTTTTAATTTATATGATTTAGAATATTGTAAAAATTTTATTTTATTTCCTATAAAGATCTTTTCTTGGAGTAATTTTTTAAAGCATAAATTATCATGATTTATTACAATATCTGATAAAATGCTAATATGATCTGGTTGTACTTCTAAAATACCTCCAGAAATATAAAAATATTTAATTTTTTTATTATCTCGAAAAATACATAATGGACCGGGTTGAATAATAGTTAATAATGGAGAATGTCCAGAATAAATACCTAATTCTCCAGATATACTATTAATATGTATTTTCTTAATATAATCAGAAAAAAAATTATTATATGTATTTACTACATTTAAATAGCACTTCATATAATTAATAATATCCTTTTATTAATCATGAATATTTAAAATATATTACATATTTTTTGACTTTTTAATTACATCATCAATAGAACCAGCCATATAAAAGGATTGTTCAGATAAGTGATCAAACTCCCCTTCTATAATACCCCGAAAACCTCGAATACTTTCTTTTAAAGAAACATATTTTCCTGGCATACCAGTAAAAACTTCAGCAACAAAAAAAGGTTGAGATAAAAATTTTTGTATTTTTCTGGCTCTATAAACTAATAATTTATCATTTTCTGATAACTCATCCATACCAAGTATAGCAATTATATCTTTTAATTCCTGATATCTTTGAAGAATAGATTGCACTTTACGAGCAGTATTATAGTGTTCTTCTCCTACTAATTCAATGTCTAATTGACGACTAGTAGAATTTAAAGGATCAACAGCAGGATAAATTCCTAATTCAGCTATTTGTCTACTTAATGTTATAGTAGAATCTAAATGTGAAAAAGTAATTGCTGGTGCTGGGTCGGTTAAATCATCTGCAGGAACATATACAGCTTGTATAGAAGTAATTGAACCTCGTTTAGTGGAAGTAATTCGTTCCTGTAATATACTCATTTCTTCAGATAACGTAGGTTGATATCCTACTGCAGAAGGCATTCGACCAAGTAAAGCAGATACTTCTGTACCAGCTAAAGTATATCGATATATATTATCAATAAATAACAATACATCTTTTCCATCATCTCGAAATTTTTCTGCTATAGTTAATCCTGTAAAAGCTACTCGTAATCTATTGCCTGGGGGTTCATTCATTTGTCCATAAATTAAAGATACTTTATCCAAAACATTAGATGCTTTCATTTCATAATAAAAATCATTTCCCTCTCGGGTACGCTCTCCAACACCTGTGAATACAGAATATCCAGAATGTTCAATTGCAATATTGCGAATTAATTCCATCATATTAACTGTTTTTCCTACACCTGCTCCTCCAAATAATCCAACCTTTCCACCTTTCATAAATGGACAAATTAAATCAATTACTTTAATTCCGGTTTCTAAAACAATTTTCGAGTTAGATTGTTCTTCGTATGTTGGGGGAGAACGATGAATTTCCCAGTAATCAAGACTTTTTAAATTATTACCTGTAATTGGTCCTTTCATATCAATAGGCTCTCCTAATACATTTATAATACGACCTAATGTAGAAGTTCCCACTGGAATTTTAATGTAATGTTGAAGATCTTTTACCAATAATCCTCGCTTTAAACCATTTGAAGAACCCATTGCAATTGTTCGAACAATACCAGATCCTAATTGTTGCTGCACTTCAAGAATTAATGTTTTATTTTGATATTCCACTTGTAATGCATGATATATTTTTGGAACATGTTTTTGAGAAAATTCAACATCAACTACCGCACCAATAATTTGAATAATTTTCCCAAGAGTCATATAAATTCCCCATAATTCATTAATTTTCAGAAACAAGAGATGCCCCTGAAATAATTTCTGTAATTTCCTGTGTAATACTAAATTGACGCATTTTATTGTAAATTAATTGTAATTCTTTTAAAATATTATCACTATTATCAGACGCTGTTTTCATAGCAATCATACGAGATGTTTGTTCGCATAACATGTTTTCTAAAATAGAATGAAATATTTGAAATAAAATATATTTTTTTAATAAAATATCTAATGCAATTTTGGAATTAGGTTCATATAAATAATCCCAAAATTTATAAATTTTATTTTTTTTATGATCTAACACATCTTTTTTAAAAGGTAAAATTTGTGTTAAAACTGGTTTGAAAGAAACTCTATTATCATTTTTGTTACTAGCAATAAACAACTTATCAATTTTATTAGTTTGATATTGTTCTAATATTTCTTCAGTAGATTTAATTAAATCTGATTCATTTATATCATCTGTTAAATGAATTATATTAGAAAAATGAAATAAATTAATATGTTTAAAAAAAAATAACCCTTTCTGTCCAAAAACGTATAAACGACATTGAATTTTTTGAATAGAATATTTTAATATTATAGAATTAATCATCTTAAATAGATTAGAATTTAAACTACCGCATAATCCTTTATCTGAAGATATTACAATAATTCCAATAGTTTTGATTATTTTTTTTTTGATTAAAAAAATATGTTTATATTTCAATGGGCTTTCTAAAACATGAGAAATAACTTTTTCAATTACTTTGGAATATGAAAAGCTGGTTTCAATTTTTTTTTTAAATTTTTTCATTTTAGAAATTGCTACCATTTCCATAGTTTTTGTAATTTTTTTAGTATTAATTAAACTACTAATTTTATTTTTTATATTTTTTATATTGGTCATAATTTACCTATTTAGTAACTCTAATAAATTTTTACATTATTAATATTGACCAATATTAGATTTTTTAAACTTTTTAATAATTTTTTTAAATTGAAATTGCACATCTGGAGTATACAATCCATTTAAATTAATTAATTGAATTAACTTGGAATAATGACAATTAAAATAAGCTAATATTGATTCTTCAAAAAATACCATTTTTTCTAATTCAATATCATCAATAAATCCATATTCAACAGCAAAAAATAAAATCGATTGCTCAGCTACAGAAAGTGGATGATTTTGTTTTTGTTTCAAAAGTTCAGTAATTTTTTGTCCATGTTGTAATTGTTTTTTGGTATTTTCATCAAGATCAGAAGAAAATTGAGCAAATGAAGCCAGTTCTCGATATTGAGCAAGAGATGTTCTAATTGTTCCAGATAATTTTTTAATAATTTCAGTTTGAGCAGCACTTCCAACACGAGAAACCGAAATACCTGGATTAATTGCAGGTCTAATTCCAATATTGAATAGATTAGATTCTAAAAAAATTTGCCCATCAGTAATAGAAATTACATTTGTTGGTATGAATGCCGAAACATCACCTGATTGTGTTTCAATAATAGGAATTGCAGTTAATGATCCTGTTTGATTTTTAACCAATCCATTACTTCGTTTTTCAACACTTTTTTCGTTAATACGTGCAGATCTTTCTAATAATCTTGAATGTAAATAAAATATATCACCAGGAAACGCTTCTCTTCCGGGTGGTCTTTTTAATAATAATGAAATTTGTCGATAAGCAATTGCATGTTTTGATAAATCATCGTAAATTATCAAAGCATCTTTCCCTTGATCTCTAAAATATTCTCCTATTGCACATCCAGAATATGGAGCTAAATATTGCATAACAGGGGCTTCCGATGCAGAAGCAACTACTATAATAGTATATGATAATGCATTGTATTCTTCTAACTTTTTTACAACATTTAATATAGTAGATTGTTTTTGACCAATGGCAACATAGATACAAAAAACATTAGATTCTTTTTGATTGATAATGGTATCTATTGCTAGAGTTGTTTTTCCTGTTTGTCTGTCACCAATAATTAATTCTCTTTGACCTTTTCCGATTGGTGTCATAGCATCTATTGCTTTATAACCAGTATGTAAAGGTTCAGTAACAGATTTTCTTTCTATAACATTAGGAGCTTCTTGTTCAATAGGAAAAAATATATTACTTATAATTGATCCCCTACCATCAATGGGTTTTCCTAAAACATCAATAACTCTTCCTAACAAACTTAAACCTACAGGTATTTCTAAAATACGACCTGTAGAATATACTAACATTCCTTCAGTTAAATTAAGATACGAACCCATAACGACTGCACTAACAACATCTCTTTCCAAATTTAAAGCTAATGCATACTGATTGTCTGATATTAATAACATTTCTCCAAACATGACCTTTTTCATACCATAAATTTTTATAATTCCGTCATATATAGAGATAATTATTCCTTCACTATGAATGTTTTTTACTATATTAAATTTAGAAATACGTTGTTTAATTAATGAACTAATTTCAATAGAATTGAATTTCATGTTTTTATATATTCTCGGCTAATACAATAAAAAATTTGATAATTCTTTTAAATGATAATTTAAACAATCATTAATAATTAAATCATTTACATAAATAATTATTCCATCTAAAATCATAGGGTTTACTTGAAATTTCAAATAAATATTTTTATTAAATTTTTTTTCTAACATTTGATGAATTTGATATTTTTTTTTATTGTTAAAATTACATGCAGATATTAATTTAACATGTAAAATCTTTCGATATTTATCATATAATTTTAAAAAATGTAAGAAAATATCCTTTAAATAAAAAAATCTTTTATTTATAATTAATAAATTAATTAAATTTTTTTCATAAATATCCATTTTATCATGATATATAATGGAAAAAATTTCTAATAAAATATTAGGTGGGTAAATTTCGGAAAAAAAAATTTTAATTTCTTTTTGTATAGATATTTCTGAAAATAAATATAATGATTTCTTCCAATTCTCTAAAGAATTTTTTTCTATCGCAAATTCAAATATTGCTTCAGCATATGGTCGTGCTATAGTAATATTTTTTAACACTGATTTTATCCTCATACACAAAAGCTTATAAATTTATTTCTAATTTTTTAATTAAATCATCTAATTCATTATGATTTTGAATAGAACCTTGAATAATTTTTTTTGCAATTATTATAGATAATGAACTAATTTCTTGTATTAACTCAGATTGAATTTTTTCTTTTTTTAAATTAATTTCGGATTCTGCTTGTGAAAGAATTTTGTTTTTTTCACATTTTGCAGATAATTGCGCTTGTTCTAAAATGATTAATTTATTTTGATTTGCTTTTTCAATAATTGAAAGTGCTTTTTTTTTTGATTCATTTAGAATGTTATTGGCATGAATTTTAGATATTTCAATCTGTTTTTTAGAATTTTCTATATTTAATACTGCAAGATTAATTTCTTTTTTTCTATCTTCTATTACATTGATAATATTTGGCCAAATATATTTCATACAAAACCAAATAAATAATACAAATGAAATAGATTGACCAATGATAGTTGCATTTAAATCCATAAATGATTTATCCTTAAATTAATATGTATATTTTTAAAATATAAATTTTTATATTTACCCTGATAAAACAAAAATCATATATAATCCTAATCCAATAGCAATCATAGGAATAGCATCAATTAATCCCATAACGATAAAAAATTGTGTACGTAAAATAGAAACTAAATCAGGTTGGCGAGAAACTCCTTCAAGAAATTTACTACCTAACATGCTAATTCCAATTGAAGCACCAATTGCTGCCATACCCACCATTAAAGCGGCTGAAAAATATATCATATCTATATTTATGCTACTATCCATAATTATTTCCTTAAAGTTAAAAATTTTTTTAATTTAGTTATGTTTTTGGGATGCCATGGATAAATAAACAATCGTTAATACCATAAAAATAAAAGCCTGTAGAAATATAATTAAAATATGAAAAATTGCCCATGGAACGCTTAAAATCCATTGAGACCACCATGGTAATAAACCAGCAATTAAAATAAATACAATTTCTCCAGCATACATATTCCCAAATAATCTTAATGCTAATGAAATGGGTTTAGATAATAATGAAATAGATTCTAAAAAAAAATTAAATAATGAGAATATAATATGATTAAATGGATGCATAGTTAATTCTTTCAAAAAACCTATTAAACCTTTTTTCTTAAAATTATAAAAAATAATTAAAAAAAATATTACCATAGATATTGAAATAGTAATATTAATATCAGCTGATGGTACTATTCTAAAATATGGTAATCCTAAAAATTTTTTAAATAGGTATGGAAAAAAATCAATTGGAATTAAATCCATTGAATTCATTAAAAAAATCCATATAAAAACTGTTAATGATAATGGAGCAATTAATTTATCATATCCATGATACATTTCTTTTACATTTTTATTAACAAATTCAACAATTAACTCAATAGCTATTTGTAATTTATTTGGATTTTTAAGAGATAAAGATTGAGATACTTTATAAAAAAATATTAAAAATATACTTCCTAAAAAAAATGAGAATAATATTGAATCTAGATTAATAATCCAATAAGTATTCGGCATATAATTAAAGTTAATAAATTTTAAATTTCTGATATCTAATTGTAGATGATGTAAATGATGACTAATATATCTTTCAGATTCAATTATACTTTCTAAAAACATAATAAAAATCGCCTTTATAAATTGAAATACATAATATTTTTATGAAAAATTTTATGTTCAAAATTATTGAATTTTAAATAATTTAAAAATATAACAGTAATTTATAATTATATAACTAAAAATGTTTAAATATTTATAATTTATTATTCTTCAATTCTAAAAAATATTTTTTTTAATCTATTTAAAAAATAATAAACATATTATACTATATATTTAAATTTTAAAGGAATTTATTTTAATACAACATTTTATTAAATTAATTAAAAATTATTAATTTAAATAGATCTCTTTTTCAAATAAATTAATAAAATTGATATTGCTGCTGGCGTAATTCCAGAAATTTTAGATGCATGCCCAATAGAAATAGGTTGATATTTATTTAACTTATCAATGACCTCTAATGATAAACTTATAATATTATTATAATTAAACGGCTTTGGTAATATAATATTTTCATATTTTAATTGTTTTTCAATTTCTTTTTTTTGTTTTAAAATATAACCATTATATTTAATTTGAGTAATTACTTCTAATAATGCATTGTAATTAATTTTTTGTTCCTTAAATAAATTTAATATTTGAAATATTGATATATTAATTTCAGGACGCTTTAATAATTCTATTATGCTTGATTCTTTTTTAATTTTAATATTAAATTTTTTTTGTATTTTTAAACTTAAATCAGAATTTGGTATAACTGTATGATCTTTAATTTTAGATGTTATAAATTTTATTTCTTGATTTTTTTTTTGGTATACTTTCCACCTTAATTGATTAATTAATTTTAATTCATGTGCAATTTTTGTCAGTCTTAAATCAGCATTATTCTCTCTTAAATTTAATCTGTATTCTGCTCTTGCAGTAAACATACGATATGGTTCGGTTACTCCTTTAGTGCACAAATCATCAATTAAGACGCCTAAATACGCTTCATGCCGTTTAGGAAACCAACCTGAAGGATAAGTTCGGGATGTTCGAAGAACTGCATTTAAACCTGCTATTAAACCTTGTGCTGCAGCTTCTTCATATCCAGTCGTTCCGTTAATTTGTCCTGCAAAAAATAATCCTTTGATATACTTACTTTCTAATGTTGGTTTTAATCCTCTAGGGTCTACAAAATCATATTCTACAGCATATCCTGGACGTAAAATATTTGCATGTTCAAATCCTTTAATTGAAGAAATAATTTGTTTTTGAATTTTTATTGGTAAACTAGTAGAAATACCATTTGGATATGCTTCAATACAAGATCTTCCTTCAGGTTCAATAAAAATTTGATGAGATTTTCTTGTTGGAAATTTAACAATTTTATCTTCAATTGAAGGACAATATCTAGGTCCAATACCTTGAATCAAGTTTTGGTATATAGGACTTTTATGGAGATTATTTTTAATTATTTCATGTGTTTTTTCATTTGTATGAGTAATAAAGCAAGATATTTGTTCTGAAAATTTAGAATTAGTTGGAATAAAAGAAAAATTCGGTTTTGGTATTTGTCCTTTCTGTTCAACTAAATTATTAAAATTAATTGTTCTAATATCAATTCTAGGAGGAGTACCTGTTTTTAATCTATTAATTTTAAAAGATAATTTCTTTAATTTTTCAGCTAATTTAATTGATGTATGGTCTCCTATTCTTCCTCCCTGATAACTATTTAATCCTATATATATTTTTCCTCCTAAAAAAGTACCAGTAGTTAAAATTACAGATGATGCATAAAAATTATTATTTTTTTTTGTTATAATTCCTAAAACTTTTTTATCTCTTATAATTAAATCTTCTACCTCTTCTTCTATAATATTTAAATATGTTTGATTTATTAAAGTTTTTTTTATAAATTTGCTATATAAATCACGATCAATTTGTACTCTTGTTGATTGTACAGCAATTCCTTTAGTAGAATTTAATGTTCGAAATTGTATTCCAGAGTAATCAGCAGCAATTGCCATGACTCCTCCTAATGCATCAATTTCTTTAACTAAATGACTTTTTCCAATTCCACCAATTGCTGGGTTACATGAAAGACATCCTAAAGTTTTAATTGACTTAGTAACTAATAAAGTATCTTTTTTCATTCTAGCAGAAGCTAATGCTGCTTCTGTCCCAGCATGACCCCCTCCGACAACAATTGTTTGAAAAAATAAATTATGATTAGACATTTTCTCTTATATATATTTT